>JBEKXM010000129.1:0-9728 GCA_049512115.1 Tepidisphaeraceae bacterium
CAGGACGTCGCCATCGTGCGCGTCGAGCAGCTTTATCCGTATCCCAAGGCGGAGCTTCAGGCGATCCTTGCCAAGTACCGCAACGCCCACGACGTGGGCTGGGTGCAGGAGGAGCCGAAGAACCGCGGGGCCTGGACGTTCATGTCCGACCGTCTGGAGCCGATGCTGCCGGAGACCGCCGTGCTGAACTATTTCGGCCGCGAGGAGTCCGCCAGCCCCGCCGTCGGATCCAAGCGGATCAACGATCAGGAAGAAGCGGACATAATTTCCCGGGCCCTGGACCTGCCCGCGCTGCCGACGATGGAGTCCAAACCCGCCGAAACAGAACCCCAATTGGAAAAAGTCGCCCACGGCTCCGGCGTCGGCGGGGACTAAAAATATCGGTCGGGCACCGGTGAGTTGGGGAGCGTGTATTGTAATCAGAGAAGGACCAATCCATGGCGATCCAGGTAAAAGTTCCCGGTCTCGGCGAGTCGGTCAAGCAGGCCAAGCTCCTCAAATGGCACAAGCAGGACGGACAATCCGTCGGCGTCGATGAGCCGATCTGCGAATTGGAAAGCGACAAGGCCAACGCGGACGTCACCGCGGAATCGGCCGGCATCATCCACCCGAAAAAGCGCGAAGGGGAGATGGTGGAAGTGGGCGATGTGATCGCCGAAATCGATCCGACGGACGCCGCGAGCGCCAAGCCGGCTGAGCCGAAGAAGCCCGCTCCAACTCCCGCGCCGCCGCCGCTCGCCAATGATCCGCTGGCAGATTTCAGCCCCGCGGTTCGGCGGGTGGTTGCCGAGAACCAGCTCAATCCCAAGTCGGTCCCCGCCACCGGCCCCAAGGGCCGGCTTACAAAAGAAGACGTCGAAGCCTTTGTCTCCGCGCCTTCAGCCGTGGCCGAGCGAAAGAAGGACATCGCCCCCGCGCCGGCGGCGCAGGCGATCGTCTACGATTCCACCGGCATCCACCGCGCGCCCATGAGCAAGATCCGCAAGCGGATCGCCGAAACCCTGCTCCTCGCCCAGCACACCGCCGCCATCCTCACCACCTTCAACGAGGTGGACCTCACCTCCATCCTCGAGCTGCGCAACAAATTCAAGGACCGGTTCCAGGAAGTCCACGGCGTCGGACTGGGACTCATGAGCTTCTTCGCCCGCGCCTGCGTCCTGGCCCTGAAGGAATTCCCCAAGGTCAACGCCTTCCTCGAAGAGGACAACGTCGTTTATCACCAATTCGTGAACCTGGGCATCGCCGTCAGCACGGACCGCGGCCTGGCGGTGCCCGTGCTCCGCAATGCCGAAAAAATGTCGTTCGCCAAAATCGAATCCGAGATCAAACGCCTCGCCGGCGCAACCCGCGACGGAAAACTATCCCTGGAAGAACTCTCCGGCGGAACGTTCACGATCACCAACGGCGGCATCTTCGGCAGCCTGCTCAGCACCCCGATTTTGAACCCCCCCCAAAGCGGCATCCTCGGCATGCACGCCATCCAGAAACGCCCCGTCGTCGTCAACGATAAGGTCGAAATCCGCTCGATGATGTACCTGGCGTTGAGCTACGACCACCGCCTGGTCGACGGCCGCGAATCCGTCAGCTTTCTCGTGCGGCTCAAGCAATACCTGGAAGAACCGACGCGGCAGATGCTGGAGATATAAGGCAATCCCATTGCCTCGTTGCAGGGTAACACACGCCGCGTGACAAATGGCGGTTAATGTGATAGACTAGATTACCGACTAGTAGGATACATGAAAAAGGAAATAGGACTTTTCGAGGCGAAAACCAATCTATCAAAGATTGCCGAGCGGGTGAACCGGACGGGGCAATCCGTCACGCTGACAAGACGCGGCGAGCCATACGTTGACCTGGTTCCCCACCAAGCCGCAGCCGCAAACCGGCGATCGCAGCGGCGCGTGCTGGATGAACTGGAAAAACTACGCGGCGAGCTGTCCAAGAGCAGCTTTGCGCGGATCAAGGCGGACATCAACGAGGGCCGCCACTGATGCCGAGGATCATCATCGACGCCAGCACAACTCTCGCATGGCTGTTCGACGAGGATGCCAGCGCGGCCCATGTGGGCAATGTGCTTGAGGCCTCCGACCTGGTCGCCCCATGGCTCTGGCGGTTGGAAGTGACCAACGCCATTCTCGTCCGCCAGCGGCGAAAATTGCTCACCGAGGCCCAGTCGTTTCGATTGCTTTACTTGATCGACGAACTGGCCATCGACCTGATCGGCGAACCGGCTACGAGAACCGCGACCAGACTTGCCGAGACTGCCCGGCCGCACCAACTGAGCGCCTACGATGCGGTTTATCTCGACCTGGCCGTCCGCCTTGGCTTACCCCTATTCACGCGAGACAATAACCTGCGGGCGGCCGCCACGCGGATCGGCGTGAAACTGATCACTCAGGGGAAATAGGACGAACGCAATCGCGAATAGAATCGGGACGTCATCGCGCCATCAGCGAACCGCTCACGTCGCGGTTCCATTCGCTGACTTGTCCTGAAATCTTGAATGGCCCCTTATCTCCCCCGTGGGCCGAATGGTTACCGTTGAAATTATTGGCGGGAGTCTATCCGCCCTGATATCACTGCCGAAAGCACCAGTAGGAAAGGCAGAAATAACAGAACCTCTACTCGGAAATTCAACAATATGTTTGGTATCACAGTGGTTGGGACGGATGCAAGGAAAGCACCAAATAAAATTGCCGTTCTTGCTGAAATGCCCAGTCTCTCTCGCCAACTAGGATCCCTAGCGTAGTAACACAAAAGTGCTGCGAAGAAATACCAGAGGGCAAACCACGGCCAGACCACCCAATCCGGAGGTGAATTTTTGGGCACAGGAAGTTTGTGCAGTAGATGCAGAACAATAAGCAGAATTACAAGGCATTCAAAGATGATTGCCCCCCAATATGCGCCCGGTCGTTCACTTCGGTGGATCGTTCCCCGGGAAAGTCCACGTCCACTTCCAATCCCTCGGTTCACCATTGCCTTCCCGGTCAACAACTGAATCAGCACAAGTACAGAAAGAAAGACGGAAAATATCTTCAGGGCCATATTGGTGTTTCCATTGCAACGGTCCAAGAAAAGGGGTCATTCAAGATTTCGTCCTTCTGGCCCATTGGCTGCGGCACCATGGCAAGTTGACTTAATACTTCTACGTCGCAACTCGCCCGGCCACCTTCGCCTGCGGCGTCGGCGCCCCGTTGCCGTTCTTTTCTTCCAGCGTTTCCAGAACCTGCTTGGTCATCTTGTCGGCCAATTCCTTCAACGAAGCCATCTCGGGGTTTTCGGTGATGGCGAAGCCGCTCTTCTCGGCGACCAGAAGGGCCAATAGCGTGCCGAGCATGCCGCCGCCGGGGGATTGGCCATCCGTGGTCTGGCCGGCGCCGGTGAAGACGCGCTCGGGGACCAGCGGTTGGGTGGCTTTGGAGAGATGTTCGGCCACTTTGGTCAGGGCATACAAGCGCGGATCGCCGAAGCTGGTGATGCTGCGCAGGAGGACCGTGGCCTCGGCGAGGCCGACTTGCAGGGCCCGGGTGGATTCACCGCGTCCGGCGAGGATGCGGGATTGGCTGTCGGCCTGGGCGGTGACGACGGTTTGCTCGGCCTGCCGGCGCGAGCGGGCGAGTTCGGCCTCGGCGACAACCACGGTCTGCTCGGCCTGCTTGCGCGAGCGGGAAAGATCGGCGTCGCCCTGGTTCTCGGCGATGCGGATTTGCACCTGCGAGTTGGTCAGTTCCGCCTGCTTGGCGGCGACGGCCTGGGCTTCGGTCAGGGAGCGGAGTTTTTCGGCCGCGGCGCGTTGGCGGTCGTAGGTTTCCAATTGCTCGATGCTCAATTGGCGCATGCGGAGTTGTTCGAGCAGGGTTTCGATCTTGCCGGTGCCGGTGCCGGCTTCGGCCGTGTCGGGTTTTCCGATCAGAACGTCCACGCATTCGATGTCGAAATCGTGGAATCGGCGCTGCAACTCGTTGCGCGATTCGATCTGGATCTCATCGCGATGCTGCAATAATTCCAGCATGGTTTTCTTGTGGGCCACGTCGCGGAAATAAGCGCTGAGCATCGGGTCGAGCGTCTGGGTGATGAGTTTCTTCACGTCGCCGAAGCGCTGAATGACGCTGGGGGCGCGCTGGTAGTCGATGTGAACGACGATGCTCAGGGGCAACAGCGGCTCGTAGGCGTCCTTGGTCACGAGGTCGATGCTGCGGAGGCTTTCGTCGTAATGATGGCTCTCGCTCTTTCCGGTGATCCAGTGGAGCACGAAGTTGGTGGTGGGGACGAGGATGAGTTTTCCGGCATAAGTGTTGAAGGGGTATTTGCCGGGTCCGAGGGGCTTTTCCCACACGCCACGTTCGCCGCGGGCGACGCGTTCGCCGTGGCGGAAACTCTCGCCGGAAACGTCGGCGCCCATCGGGCCGTAATAGCTGACGACCACGCCGACGTAACCGATGGGGACGACCGTCTTGGCGATGATTTCGATGGTGGCGAACCAGCGGTTGATGAAATAGGTTCCATCGGTGAGGGGGACGTATTGCCGTCCGCGTCGGCCGCCGGCGCGGAGGAACGCTTCGGGGTCCTGGAAGTTGTTGTGATAGTTCGGATCGACGCTGTCGTTACCGACGGCCGGGGCGATAATTTCGCCGGGTGCGAGGCTGGGACCGTCGTGAACGGTCACGATGCCGATGCTGTCGACCGTCATGGTTTTTCCGGGCGTCAGTTGATCTTCGGTGGAGACGAGCGCGCCGATGACGACGGGATCGAATCCGCCGATGTCGTTCATCTCTTTTTGCCAGCCGACGATGGTTGCCAGTTCCTGCCGGCCGGTCATTTCAAGGCGGTACACGCAATCCTGGGTGACGACGACGAAGAGGGCGAGGTTGATGGCGTAAACGCCTTCGCGGAGGATCACGCGCTGCCGGCCGCGCTGGCCGATCGGGGCTTGCGGGGATTTGGAATTGCCGAGGAATTTCCCGGCGTCCTGGAAGAGATTGCAATCGACGACCCGGCCGAGGGTTTGGCTGGGCGGCAACGGCTCGCCGTCGCGCGCGTAGACATATCCGATCTTTCCCTGGGGAACGATGACGAGCGAAACCTTGTGGATGCGATATTGCCACGGCCAGTAGAACAGGTGGACTCCGCCGCGGAGCAGGTTGGCCTGATAGCCGGCCTCACCGCCGAGGGCGATGATTCGGCCGTCGCTGACGGACCCTTTGCCGGACCATTTCTTTTCGATGATTCCGACGCAGTTGTTGGGGATGGATCGGATGCCGAGGAAGATGGAGATGAAGATGAGCGCCGCGACAGCCGCAACGACCCACCAGAGGGCCGACGGAACGGAAGATACGTCGGGCATGTCCACCGCAAGGGGCGTGGAAAGTAAGAGGCCAAACGCTGTCATGAGGACCTCCTTCGGATTGAGATGCGAACGGGAAGGTATTGTAGCGATTCCGGGGGTTGGACAAGCAAGGCGCGGATTACAATTCGGGGGATTATTTGGAAGGGACGGCGGGGCGGATGTTAGGATTGTTGCAACACGAACGAGGCTATGAGAGGCATCCCATGCGTCCACCCAATCCAATCCATCCCGGACGAATGCTGCTGGAGGAGTTTCTGGCCCCGTCCGGCGTGTCGCAGCGGGCGTTTGCCAGGCGTTTGGGATGGACCGTGGCCCGGCTCAATGAACTGATCAACGGCAAGCGCGGAATCACCGCCGATTCGGCGCTGGACCTGGCCGCCAAGCTCGGCACCTCGCCCGAGCTTTGGTTGAATCTGCAAATGCTGTTTGACCTCCGGCGCGCGGAAATGCGAAGACGACGAGCGTCGTGATTGCTGGAATGGACGAAGAGTTCAATCTCTCGCTCGCAGGCCATTCCGAAAGTCAGAATCGCTTATCAATAATCGGTCCACTCGATGGCAGCGGGATACGATTCAAATCGATCACCTGACCATCGACAACCAGCTCAATTTCGATACGGGCGCGATAGTGAAACCCGGCGGTATCCGGCGTTCCAACGGCGTCAATCCATTGAAGTTTTCCATTCACCTTTTTCGCGACGACGAACTCGGGCAGTTCACCTTTGGGGGAGATAATGCTCGCCGGCCACGGAGGCCCCAACTTTAGTTTTTCGCCGCCCATTTCGATCTCTCCGCCATAAGCCGGTGCATATATCCTGACGATCGGCGCCGCATTGCTCAATAAATTTCCCCAGTCCGACGGAGGCGCGGAACCGACTTTGTACAGTGTGAGCGGAGCGCCCGGCGATTTCAGAGAAAGGATCGTCGGCCACGCGGTTTCAAACGTAGCTCGGTCGGAAAAGGTGATTTCATAGATGTTCTGTTGGATGCCAGTTGCAATTCCGACAGTGCGAGCTGCGCTTCTGAGCGGATCAAGGACCTTCGGCCAATCGACCGGCCAATTGCCGGAAGGCTCTCTAAGCACTAGCGCGCGAGCGAAGAATGCCAGCCCGAGAATTACGGCCAAACTGCTGGCGAGCAATAGTCTTTTCTTTCGCATGAATCCTCCGGTTAATCGCTCATCGGACGGGCGTGGTGGCCGACTTCGGCCCCATTTTCGCCAGGAAGATGCCCAGTTCGTATAGCAGAATCAGCGGGACCATGAGTGCGATGGTGGCGGTGACAACGTCGCCGGGGGCCAGGGCGGCGGCGAGCATGGACAGGCCGAGATAGACGTAGCGCCGCCAGTGGCGAAGGGTATCGATTTCGACCAAGCCGATGCGGGCCAGGGCCATCACCACGATCGGCAACTGGAAGGCCAGGGCGAAGGTCAGCAGCAGTTGCAGGACCAGATCGAGATAATCCGGCAGGGTGAAAGAGGTCGCCAGGAGATTGTCCGGGCCGAAGGGGATGACGCGGACGTTGCCGCCGGTGAAGATTTTCAAGCGATGTTGCAGCGTGTCGAACCAAAGCTGGAGTTCCGCGGGATGCGCCGGGTTGCCGGGGATGGCCTGGACGAACGTCGGCTGAGAGGTGGCGCGGGCGTGGGCGGCATCGGTGGCATCGGGCAGTTGCAGCGGGAAATCCGCCGTGAAGGCGATGAAGAACGTCAGCGAAAACGGCAACACGACGTAATAGACAAACAGCATTCCGCAGAACAACAGGACGATGCTCAGGGGAATGTATTTGGTGACGTATTTGCGCTCCTTCGGATACAAGCCGGCGCTGACGAAGAGCCAAAGTTGGTAAATGATCCAAGGCCCGGCGATGGCGGTGGCGGCGATGAGGCTGACCTTCATGTAGACCATGAACGCGTCGGAAATCTGAAGCGATGAAAGCTGGGGATTGATGTCGAATCTCTGGAGTGAGCGGAGCAGGGGCCGGCAGAGAAACCCGAGGATTTGCCGGCCGAAGAGGAGGCAAACCAGCACGGCGGGGACGAGGCCGATCAATCCGAGGAGGATTCTGCGGCGCAGTTCCTCCAGATGGTCGCCGATGGACATCTGGTAATCATCGGGATTGAAATCCTGTGCGCGGCGGCTCATGGACCGAGCAGAATACGGCGAGTGGGGAGGATTTCCTATTGCCTATTGCCTATTTCCCATTGAAAAGGGGGTGCCCCCTCCGCTACTTTCAATAGGCAATAGGAAATAGGCAATAGGAAATCTATTGGTCTACGCGGCGGGGAGGGGATCGAATTCGACCGCGACGCGGTAGCCCATGCCGCTGGGATCGCAGCGGAGGACCCTTCCGAAAGCGTCCCAGCCGCGAAGCATGCCGTTTTGGGGGAAGATGACGGTCAAATGCTCGCCCTGGCGGAGGGGATGATCGGAGATGGCCGAGAGTCCGCCGAGGGACAGGTCGCGCAACATGAGATTGAGCTTGGGCATTTGCCGTGCGTCGAGGGAGTGATCGAGGCGTCGGCTTTCCACGGTGGCGTGGAATTCCTTGCGAGGGAACATTCGCCGATCCGACCACGACTCCGTCGGCAGAAAGGCGGGCATCTTCAACAAAGCGACCATCTGGGACGCTCCTTAATTGGGGGGGATTGGCATGCCGAGAGCATCTGGCGGCGCTGCATCGGCATCAAAAATCCTGTAGGCTCATCGGCCAGAAAGGCGGAAAAGGTTACCTATCTTGCGGAAGAAATGGTGGCGACGTGAATAGAGCGGATTTTCCTGGAATTGTGTATCTGGTGGGAGCGGGGCCGGGGGACCCCGGCCTGATCACCGTGCGCGGGGCCAGATTATTGGAACAGGCGGACGTCGTTGTGTACGACTATCTGTCCAATCCGCGTCTGCTGAGTTATTGCCCCCAGGCGGAGGTGATCTACGTGGGGAAGAAGGCGGCGGACCATTCGATGCCGCAGGAACAGATCAACGCTCTGCTGGTCGAGAAGGCGCGGGTGGGAAAGCGCGTCGTGAGGTTGAAAGGCGGAGACCCGTTCGTGTTCGGGCGGGGCGGGGAGGAATGCCAGGCGCTGGTGGAAGCGGGGGTGGCATTTGAGGTCGTGCCGGGCATCACCGCGGCGATCGCGGCGCCGGCGTATGCGGGGATTCCCGTGACGCATCGCGATTTCAATTCCAGCTTCACGTTGATCACGGGTCACGAGCGCGAAGACGGCGAGCCTGCCAGCGACGTGCAGTGGGACGTGATCGCCCGGCTGCCGTGCGTGGCGTTTTACATGGGGGTCAAATCGCTGCCGCAGATTTGCCGGAAGTTGATCGAAAACGGAATGCCGCCCGACGCACCGGCGGCGACGATCCAATGGGGCACGATGCCGTCGCAGCGAACCGTGGTCTCCACGGTGTCGCGCCTGGCTCAGGACATCGCCCAGGCGAAGCTCCACGCCCCGGCGATGACCATCATCGGAAAAGTGGTCGAATTGCGCGCCGCTCTGGCATGGGTGGAACGTCGGCCGCTGTTCGGCCAGACCATCGCCGTCACGCGCTCGCGCCATCAGGCCAGCGAGATTTCGCGGAAACTGGAAGAATTGGGCGCGGAGGTGATCGAAGCTCCGACGATCGAGCTGCGCGAGCCGGCGGATTGGTCGGCGGTGGATGGGGCGCTGGCATCAGCCGGCCAGTTCGACTGGGTCTGTTTCACCAGCGTCAACGGCGTGACGGCGGCGCGGAAACGGCTGGCGGCGGTCGGGCGGGATTCGCGCGCCTTCGGCCAGGCGAAATTGGCCGCGATCGGTAACGCGACCGCCGCGGCGATCGAGCGGGAATTGTGCCTCAAGGTCGATCTGTGTCCCAAGTCGTTTGTGGCCGAGGCGCTGGCGGAGGAACTTGCGGACCGAAAGGAAGTTTCGGGGCGGAGATTCCTGCTGTTGCGAGCGGACATCGCCCGGCCGCTGTTGCGTCAGCGGCTGATCGAGGGGGGCGCGCGGGAGGTGTCGGACGTGGCGATTTACGAAACCCGCCCGGTGAGCGAATTGCCGCCGGGCCTGATCGACGCCTTGAATGCCGGGCGGATTCATTGGATCACGTTCAGCAGCAGCAGCACGGCACGGAATTTCCTCAACCTCCTGGGGCCGGACTACCGGCAGAAACTTTCCCGCGCCAAGTTGGCGAGCATCGGTCCCGTCACTACCGCCACGCTGCGCCAAGCGGGCCTGGAACCATCGGCCGAGGCGCGGACGTTCAACATCGACGGCCTGATCGAGGCGATGGCGGCATCCCCATGATCCCCGACGATCCGGTCATCGCGGTCATCGGCGCCGGAGCGGTGGGGGGATATTACGGCGCGCGCCTCATCCAGCACGGTCATCGCGTGCATTT
>JBEKXM010000130.1:0-9726 GCA_049512115.1 Tepidisphaeraceae bacterium
CGAGGCGGCTGGTCCAACCGGCACATTGCCCGACATCTCGGGGTACACCGGGAGACGGTCGGACGGCATCTTCGCCTGTTGCCCCAAGACAATTCAAAACCGGCCAGCGCGCCCATCGGCTCGCCATCCGCGCATATCCACACCCATCCCTCTGGACAGTTTTCATTGAACGTGCTTCCCTGATAACAGACGCGTTCTTTCTTTCGCCAACGGACACCTGACCTCGCAAGCAACCATGGACCTGCCTGCGCGGGTCATGCTGCGCGTAGACAAAAGGAGCAAACATGCCCAAACGGAAATTCCTGCGACGATTCGAGCCTCGCTACGGCGTCGGCGCCAGTCTGGTCGCCGAAGAAGCCAAAGCCCTCAGCCGGGAAGTCGAGGATCACGAATCCGCTGCTCCGGCTGACGTAGATGCCCGGCTCATCGAGCGGCATGCGTCGTGCCGCCGGTGCTGGGATGAGCTTCAGCTTCTTCTCGGCCACCTGCCCGAGCGTGATCGGCGGATCGTCCACTGCCTGCTGTTCCGGGACTTCTACCACATTCTGGAACTGTACCTTTGCCACGTCCGGACGAAACACCCGGAACTGTCGGCACCGAGTCCGCCGCCGATGAAGCCGAAGAAATCGGCTGACAGCGAATTCGACGAATGGCTCTTCGACCCCTTACCGAAAGGAGATTCCCATGTCTCGCGCAACACCTGAGAGAAAGCGGGACGCCGTCCCGTCTCAGCCCCGGGACAACCGGCCCGTTCACACCATCCGCCACCGCAGTATCAAGGCATCCATCTGGCGAAATGCCACCGCCAAAGGCCCCGTCTACAACGTCATCGTCGTCCGGGGCTTCAAAGACAGTGATGGGTGGAAGGACAGCCACAGTTTCGGCTATGACGACCTGCCGATCGTCGCCAAGCTCTTGAACGATTGCCACTCGTTCATCACGTCGCTCAATGAAAGGGAGCGACGGAAGACACCGCCAGCGACGGATGCCGTGCCCGCGGACATTCCCGCCTCCGATCGAAACCGGCGTCCATGAATCGCCGGCGTAGATCCCCAGCCAGACCCAAAAGGTCTGGCTTTTTCACTTGCGCAAAACCCGCATCTCTGGCACGCTAAGGAAAGCGTTGTTCTTTTCATTGCCGCCTCCAGCTGCGGCCAGTTCAACTTTTCTCCTTAACCCGTTCAATACAGAAAGGAAATGCCATGGGAACGTCGAAATTTCCACTCGAACGGATTTCTCCGATGCCAAGGGAGCGGACACGCATCGCCGCTGATGGATGCCCCGCGTTTCGCCCGCAATGTTGAAGCGGCGTACCGGAAGATGTGGCGAACGTGGTGTACGGCGGAACGAGGCAGTTGAGTGGATGCACGGTGGCGCATCCAGGCTCTCCGACGTTACGATTCCGCGCAGCCTGCTGGTTGATGGATGCAAAAGCCCCCGCGGGGTGCGGGGGCTCTTGGCGCATCGTCAGAAGTTAACTTGCTGCAACGTTCATTGCCGACGACGTCGGGCAAGCACGCCTAGGGCGCCAAGGGTCAGAAGTCCCAAAGACGCGGGCTCCGGCACACTGGACGTCGGTAAGGACAGGCCGTTGGCGGCGGCGAAGGCGTCCAAGGCCGCAACGTCGCCGGCCGAGGCCGCGCCGCTGGCGACTTGGTTGAAGTTCGCCGCCAGGTCGATGAAGTCGGCGGCGTTGACCTTGCCGTCGTAGTTGAAATCGCCCTGGTCCCAGCCGGTGACGGGCTGGTTGAAGTTGGCCGAGAGAATGGTGAAGTCGGCGAGGTTGACCTTGCCGTCAAAATTGGCATCGCCCAGCAACGCATACTTTACTTCGATCTGTCCCGAGGGCACATTGGCGGGGTTGCCGGCGTCGGCTGAGTCGGCGTAGCCCAGGCCGTACGTCAGGCCATTGTGCTTGAGCTGTGCCGCTGTCGAGATGATGCCCGTGCCGTTCCAGTTGCCGTTGTTGTAGCCGCTTCTTATTTGCGCAATGATCGAGCTGATCGGGTCGGCGCCGGCGCCGTAGTTCACGATCAATTCATTGTTGGCGACGTCGAAGGTTCCACTGTTGGAAAGGCTGTCCACTTTCACCACCACGCCGCCACTGGGGCTGGTGATGCTGGCAGTGGCTGTCGAAGCCAGCGAGAGTGCATGAGCATAGGTGGCGCTGCCGAAACTGATGGAGCCGCCGCTCTGCACGGTGATGGTCGATTCATAAGTCACCGTCCCACCCGTTTGTGACAATGACTTTCCGGAATTGATCGTCACCGGATTGCCAACTACCAGGGTTGCGGTGGGGGCGACATTGAACACCGTGTTGCTGGCGATGGTCAGCGGCAAATTCAGTTCGTCCATTCCCTGATCGACCTCCACCATAGCGCTGTTCGAACCGGTGCCCTGCAACGTGAGGCTGCCCGTTCCGGTGATCTCATATTCCGAGGTGTTATTAAAGTGCACGGTGCCCACGGTAATCGGAATGTTCGTATAGACGGTGGTGGCAGACGATGTCGCGTTAAAAAAATCGGCTTCCACCCCAGCCCCGCTGGGTACCAAGCCGATGTTCCAGTTCGCCGCGTTGTTCCAGTCGCCGCTGCTGTTGGGGAACCATGCTGCGGTGTTCGGCGGAGTGCCGACCCCCTCAAGGTCCGCATCATCGACGAAAGCCGCCTGCTGTCCCGTCACGGAGCTGCCGCCGGTGAAGTCGAAGCTTACCTCCACCTGCGTCGCCCCAGCGGGAGCCGCTACGTTGCTGATTGAAAACTCAGTCCATGCACCAGTTGTCGGCGAAGCCGGCATGAATAACTCGGCCGGTGTGCCAATCTCCGATGCCCCCCCGCCAATCGTTCCATTGCCATACCACGTCAGCTCCATATCCGCAGAGATGCCTGGAATGGTCGGATACGCGGATTCAAAATACCAATAGGCGTTCAGAGTATAGTCGGTTCCGGCTTGAACGCCGCTGAGGTCCTGGTAAACGCCACCGGCCGGTTGAAATGTCTGAAGCCAAATGCTCCAATTGCCCGTATGGTGCTGGTAGTTCGCCCTTAGCGCGCCATTTCCCTGGTTGTCAGATGTGGCGGCCGGATAAAGTGTCCAACCGTTAACCTGACCGGTTGTGGGGACACTGGAACTGGTCGAAGTCTCAAAACTGGGATTGAGCAACAGATTGGTTGCGCCAGCCGGCAAAACCATTGTGGAAACCACCAGCGCCGCCGCGCCGCCAATCGCTCCGGTATTCATTCCGAGACGGTAACGCATTCTGCCTCCTGTGATAAAAGAGATGAGTGCAGGGTGCAGTGCACACTGCAAATGTTTGTTTCTCTCGCCGCTGTTACGGAAAATGTAACCGCTTTCATTTTCTCACTTCACGACATTCTGTCAAGGGAAAAATTATCGGTCGGCAATATTGTCCGGAGAAAAGGCGAGCGACAAGTGCTCAAGCGAGAACTGACCGCGTTCGCCGCAGCTTGTAATTCATGCCGAATTTTCCAAACAATCGCCTCCAAACATTTGGAGTTTTCGAGACTTGCTGGGGACAGCGGCCCCGTTCAGCCAAGAGGAGACCAACTGGCAATTGCGCCGAATTATCTTGTAACCGCTTTCACGGAGAGTAGAATTGCTCGTGGGTTGCTCAACCCGATCTTACGGAATTTGCGGCTTTGAATTGGATTGAAGAATTGAGCGTTGCTTCGTTGAATTAAGCATTCACACGTTTGGAGTTACAGATTGGGCAAGATATCAATTGGCGATCTAACGTCCGCGACTTCGATGGAGCCATGGCAGGCGGAGCTAGCCGATGAATGCGGTTTTCAAGCCCATATCCTCGGCGCTGAGGACGGCGTTGCCATCAAGGTATTGCCGGGCGGCGTCATTTATTCGGTTGAGCGGGGCGAAATCATGATTAGCCAGGTTCTGGCCAGCCCCGTTGCGGGGGGAATTCAGCGAATCTACCTGCGGATTCGCGAAAATGGCGGCTTTTCGTTTGTTGAGATTGTGGGTCCTGGCGCCGGCGGTGAATTCACCGCGGAACCGGATCGATTCATCTGGACTGGGTCATGGCGCGGGCTGGACTATCGCTGCACTTGCTGGCTTCCGCAGGGCGACGCCTGGGTTTTTCAAGTTAGAATTGAGAATCGCACGATAAATGGCGTTATTTGCGATGCAATTCTGGTCCAGGACATCGGCCTGGCCGAACGCGCCCATGTGCGAAGCAACGAGCGATATACCTCGCAATATGTGGATCATTTTGCGGTTCCCCATGCGGAAATGGGCTATTTGCTGATGACCCGGCAGAACCTTCCGCAGGCGAACAAGACGCATCCATGGCTCCTTCACGGTTGTTTCCCCAGATGCACGGGGTACTGCACCGATGCGTTTGATTTTTTTGGAGTCACGTACAAGGCCGATGGCATTCCCAAGGCCCTGTCGTTGGAGACGATCGGCCAGCGCGTTCGGCAATACGAAGCGGGATGTGCCGCGATCCAGTCCATCCGAACTGAAATTGCCGCCGGCGCATCGCAGTCCTGGAGTTTCTTTTCGTATTTTTCCGCCGATCATCCGCAGCCGTCATCGGCGGCAGACATCGACGGTCGCATGCTGCGAAATCTACGGCTGGCGTGCGAAAAGATGGCAAATGCGCCAGTTCGGACGACGGTGCCGGCAAGGACGCCAGGTCGCACCGTGTTCCAGACGGCCAAGTTGTTTCAGGCGAAAGACTTCGAGGAACGGGAGATTCGTACGTTCTTTCCCGGCC
This sequence comes from Tepidisphaeraceae bacterium, assembly GCA_049512115.1. Taxonomy (GTDB): domain Bacteria; phylum Planctomycetota; class Phycisphaerae; order Tepidisphaerales; family Tepidisphaeraceae; genus PALSA-1353. The sequence goes on from JBEKXM010000130.1 coordinate 4,754, forward strand.
CGCTCCGACACGAGGAATTTGACGGTCCGCGGCGACTATCCTTCTTCCTCGGCGCGGATTCCCGACATGTGGTGCTGAAATCCAAGGAATCGGCCAGTGCTCGCCCCCATGGACATATCATGCATTCAGGGCAAGGGTTAATGCCCGATGCAGAAGTAATGTCCTGCACCAGCTACGCCGCCGGGGTGTTTGCCGCGCAAATGGCCTTGGGCAATACGGTCATCGGCAAATTTCTGTCAACCGTCAGGGATGGTCTCAATATCATCAGATCTGGCGGGCTGCGAATATTCGTGCGCCAAGGTCCATCTGACGCGTGGGAACTTTTGGCAATGCCAACCGCCTACGAGATGGCGTCGAACTTTTGCCGTTGGTATTACAAGGGCGACCGAGGGCTTTTGACGGTCACCTGCCAGGCATCGGACGAAGATGCCGCGTTCAGCTTTTTTGTCCATTCGGACAAGCACCCGGTGGAATTGTTGGTGTGTGGCGAAATATCGGCCGGTCCCCATGAATACGATTCATCTCCGTCAATGTCGATCGACTCTAAGCGGGCGCGGATCACCATTTTGCCGGATCATCGTTCGCTGCTGGCCGAGCGCCAGCCGGCAATTGCATTTCATGCCGTGACGTCCACCCCGGAGGCAATCGACAGGATCGGCGGCGACGAACTGATTGGAGGGGCTGGGGGATCGCCCGCGCTACCCTATTTCGCGATACGCACCCGACCAACAACCTCGTTTTCGCTCTGTTTTTTCGGAGTAATTGGGGACATCAGCCGGGTGGACTCGCTGCGTGAAAGATACGAAGCATCCAGCGCCCAACGATCCATCCAGAGTTCAGGTCCCGACCGGTCTGGGCGCAGCATTGGCGCCGGAATCCGCATTTCTTCGCCTTCGTCGGAAGGGGCCGCCCAGATTCAGGACGCGTTGGCATGGTTCGCCCGGGACGCCATGATTCATTTGAGCATTCCGCGCGGGCTGGAGCAGGCGAACGGCGGGGCCTGGGGCGTGCGAGATGTATGCCAGGGCCCGGTGGAATTCCTGCTCAGTTATGACCGCGGCGACATCGTGAAAACGATCATCCAGGAGCTGTTTTCACAGCAGTATTTTCGACGCCGGGATTGGCCGCAATGGTTCATGTTTCCCCCCTTCCACCAGATTCAATCCAGCAGCTGTCACGGAGATATTCTAATCTGGCCGCTGAAGGCTTTGTGCGACTATCTGGAACACACGAACGACGGCGACATCCTTCAGCACGCGGCGCCCTACACCGACGACGAGACGTTCGAACGAGGCCAGGAACGCGAAACGATCGCGCAGCACGTGGACCGGCTGATGCAAAGAATGCACGAGCAGTTCCTGCCCGGATTGTCGTTGCCCCGCTACGGCGACGGCGATTGGGACGATTCGCTGCAACCAACCACCCCCACCCTCGGCGATCGAATGGCAAGCTCCTGGACGGTGGCCCTGATGTATCAGACGCTGCGTCGCTACGCCGCTGCGCTGGCGCATTTTGGAGCCGAAGAGCGAGCGGCGACGGCAGCCGAGACGGCCGCTCAAATCAAGGCTGATTTTCAGCGGTATTTGATGCCGGACGGAGTGGTCGCGGGTTTTGCAATTTTTGACCCGGATCCGACTCGCGCCGCCCGTTACCTGCTTCATCCCTCGGATACGCAGACGGGAATTCAATACAGATTGATCTCGATTACCCGCGGCATCCTCAGCGGAATCTTTTCGCCCCAGCAGGCCAAACATCACATGGACCTGGTGAAAAGACACCTGCTTTTCCCGGACGGAGCTCGCCTGATGGACCGGCCGACGATTTACCAGGGCGGCCGGGAACTCGTCTTCCACCGCTCCGAATCCGCGGCCTTTTTCGGGCGCGAGATCGGGCTGCAATACGTTCATGCGCATTTGCGCTATGCGGAGGCCCTTGCCGCCATGGGGCTTTCACAAGACCTTTTGCACGCGTTGGCGCTGGTAAACCCCATCACTGTGACGGACGTAGTGAAAAACGCCGTGCTCCGACAGCGGAATTGTTATTTCAGCAGTTCCGACGCGGCGTTCAAAGATCGATATGAAGCCTCCAGAGACTACGACAAACTTCGCGAGGGAAAAATCCCCGTGGAGGGTGGTTGGCGGATCTATTCGAGCGGACCGGGGGTTTATACGAATCTGGTGATACGGCACCTCTTTGGATTACGCCGACACTTCGATTGCATGGAATTTGATCCGGTTTTGCCGCGCGAGTTCAACGGAATCTGCTGCGAAATGGCGCATAATGACCGCAAGGTGCGTTACGAGTTTAGGCGGCTAGGTAACGCGGGGTCGGTCAAGCGCATCTCGATCAATGGGGTAGAAGTTTCCTCATTTACCAGAGCGGATAGCCATTACCGGCCCGGAGGCATCCGAATCAAGAAAGCCGAGTTTGAAGCGGCACTTGCATTACCTGAGAACATCATTCAAATTGACACGTGATTTGGGTAGCCACGGCGACTGTGGACCGGTTCTGAGCCATGGGATTTTGCGTCGGTTGGTTGCCTTGGCGGCAGATCATTGGCGGCATTATTTTGGTTTTCACCAGTTAAAACGAACATTTTGCTTGACAAGTTCAGGAACACCGGGGAAAATGTAAGCGGTTACATGATATTCCCTTTTTTGGACTTGTAAAACATGATTTCGACGGCCCCCACTCGAAAAAAGCAATCGACGCTTTACGACGTCAGCCGGCTGTCGGGCGTTTCCACGGCAACGGTTTCGCGGGTATTTAGCGGAAAAGCGCGTGTGAGCGAAGAAATTCGCAACCGGGTTTTGGGAGCGGCGCAAGAGCTTTCGTACGAGGCCAGTTATGCCGCAAGGGCGCTTGCGGGCCGAAAGACACACACGCTTGGTGCGATCCTTCCGGAAATCGCGAGCGGATTTTATGCCGACATTCTGGCCGGAATCGACGAAATCGCGGCGGAGAACAATTTTGACGTTTTGGCGGCGTTCGTGGGCAATCGCCGCAGCCGGCCGGAACTTGTCAACAGGCTGCTTCGGCAAGGCCGTGCCGATGCGCTGCTGGTGTTGAACCTGGATGACACGCGAGACCTGAAGGCCGAGGACGTCCAGCAGCTACCGATCATCCTAATCGACCGCGAAATCAGCGGCTCAAATCTCCCCGTTGTGGGCATGGACAACGTCGGCGGCGCCGAAGCGATGATCGAACATTTGTTCGAGCAGGGGCACCGCCGTATTGCCCTGTTAACCGGACCGAAAGGGAACTACGACTCCGAGCAGCGGCTGCTGGGATGCCAGCAGGCATTTGCAAGGCTCGGACTTTCTTTTGATGAGAAACTGATCTGGACGGGCGGATTCACAATGACGAGCGGCGTTGATGCCGCCAAAGAACTTCTGGAATCGAAGAAACCGCTGCCCGATGCGATCTTCTGTTTCAATGACGCGATGGCAATTGGGATGGTGAACAAATTCCATGGTTCGGGGATATCGGTGCCGGGCGACGTTGCCGTAGCGGGCTATGACAACGTGGATGCCGCCGAACATTTATCGTTAACCAGCGTGGCGTGCCCGATGAGGCTGATGGGCCAGGTGGCGGCGCGCTGGGCGGTGGAGCTAGTCAATCGAGAGCAGAAACAGGTTGGCCATCGACTGCAAGTGCGGTTGGTGGTGCGTAATTCGTCGGCAGGCAAGGAATTGAGAGGACCGGTTCAGAAACTGCAGTAACGGCGGATGCAGTTGGAGAGGTTCCGGTGCCGGTCGATAGTGAGCCGCTATAATGGAAAGGCGCGCCGGCTTTTCGGCGGATTTTTGATGCGGCGTGCCGAGAATAGGTCAATTCTGCCGGAGAAATCGATGCATCGGTCTAAAACACTTCATTGCGCATTCAGGGTTGAATCCGACCCCCGCGGGCCGGCAGGCAAGGGATTTACGCTTGTGGAACTATTGGTGGTTATTGGCATTATCGCCGTATTGATCGGCATATTGCTCCCGGCGCTCGGCAGAGCCAGGGAACAGGCCAACCAGCTCAAATGTATGTCCAATCTGCGCCAGATCGGCCAGGCGCTGGTCATGTATGCCGGGGAGAATCAAGGAACCCTGCCTTTCGGTTTCGTGGTAAACCTACAGGCAATCGCAGCGAACAATGTTTTGTACACCGACCTCTCCAACCCGACAGATCCGAACCTTTTCGTGGACTGGACTATGCTGCTTTCCCACGAGATCAGTTCGCAGGCAGCCGTCACGTCCGACGCCGTTGTGGCAACCGGCCAGTTGGCCGGCGTCAACAATCCGAGGTATCGGGGAGTCTTCATTTGCCCCTCCGCGCCGCAGTCCTATGTGGACTCCATCTTCACTGATTACTCCTCACATCCGCGCCTTATTCCTGATCTTAGGACTACGGATAATTATGCTTCATATCAGCAGCCGGGATACCCGAGGTTTGGAACAGCTTTGAACCTGAGGCCGCCGAAACTGGCACACATCAAGCGATCTACGGAAATCGCGGTGATTTTCGACGCTTCAGTTGCCGGTACAGGATCCCGAGCTAATTTATGGAATGCCTCTGCCGATGCAGACGGCCTTGATAACGGCGGGCTAACCGCTAGGACGTACATGACGGATCAATACAGCTTGTCCAGCAATAAGAATCCGGTGGAGGACGCCAGCCTGCCGATCAGCACGTATTCCGGCAATGGCAATAGCCATTACTATCCCCCATCTACGCAACCGCCTCAAGTTTACAACTCGGATCAAATTGATAACTGGGCCACCATTCGATTTCGTCATGCCAGCAATACCCAGGCCAACGCTTTGATGCTCGATGGCCATGTGCAGAGCTTTAACTACAACGCGGTCCATCAAACGACCGACATGCTCGAAAGCAACATTAATGTGAACCCATAGGAGTAGAGGACGAGGATGGGGTTGAAAGATGCAACATTTCGATGGTTTGCCGCAGCCGCGTTCGCAGCGGCG
>JBEKXM010000131.1:0-9637 GCA_049512115.1 Tepidisphaeraceae bacterium
GATTCACTATTTACATTTCCAGAGAGCCTCATGGCGATCGCGCCGAGGCTGCGGCGATATTTGGAGATGGTCTTTGTCGTAGGCGAGTGGTCACCCAAGCCACTGTTTCTGCGGGGAATATATTTTACGTCATCGATGCGGGAGGGATCGGCTCTTGACGCCGAACTGGCGGCGGTGCTCAAAGTTCCGATCGACTCGCTTCCCGAGGGTCGAGTGTGGGAGCGCGACCTGGCGTACTTCCTTCGCGATTTGTTTATGGACAAGATCTTCCGCGAGCGGGGGCTTGTGACTCGATCGGACGATACGCGGACCCTGATGCGGCGGCGACGGTTGTCGGTGCTGGGTGCCGCGATCGTGGCGGTGATCATTTTTATCGGACTGACCTGGCTGGGCGCGGGACCGTTGCGCAACAGCATCGGCGACGAGCAGGCTTTCTGGTCGAAACTTAACGATGTCACGGGCGGCGATGCGCCGGCCGCGAAAATTTTGCTTCATCCGGACGGTAAGCCAATTCAATACCAGGGCTCGGCGGCCAAGGTTGGCACGCCGTTGGATATGATCTTTTCGGCCCGCAACCGGGCAATGAGCAAGATTGACATTCCGCTGGTTTTCCGGATGACGGCGGCAGTAAACACCAACATGAACGCGCTGAGGCGCGATGCGGTGACCGCGATTTACAACCGTGACGTACTCTATCCGCTGGTGAGGGAATCTGCGAATTTGCTGAAATCGGAGGCCGACGCGCTGGGTGGAACGGATTCCGCGTCCAGTTTGGCGGGGGGGCCGCGCTGGAATGACAATTCCACGCGAGCACTGATTCAGCTGGTCCGGCTGGAATCGCTCGCGAAGAGTCCCGGTGGATCGCGAATTGATCCCGATCCACTTTTTGCGCTGGTTTTGTCGCCGCAGGATCTGGAGCGATATAAATCTGACGATCAGAGCCGGCTGGAGGATTTATTTAATTGGGTGTACCCGCGCGGGGCGGACGTCCCGGCGTCGGACCTGATCGCCAGCACGGGGATTACGCCGGCCGTCAATGCTGCGATAAGCAAGCTGAATGCGTATTACTTGTCGCGGATGTCGGCCACTGGCGTTGCGCCGGCGGCGGCGGTGCTGTTGGTTCAGGCGCTGAACGACTTCCATTCTGCCGACGCGGCTTTCAACGACTGGACGGCCAGGGCGCCTTCGAGCGATGACGATTTCAAACAGATGGCGGCGGCGTGGAGTCAGGAAGGCGGCCTGAAACAACGGCTTCAAGAGAGCCAGAATCAGATCGCGACGGCACTGCGCCACTTGGACGAGCAAAACGGCGCTTCGGATCAAAAATCTCTTCTCGACTACTACCAGGTGGCGCTCGAACGGGAGCGGAGCGAAGCGGATACCTCATATCAATCGCTGTTGGCGGAACTGGCCAATTACGACAAACCAACAAGCGACCCACAATTGTCGCAGTGGCGGCAGCAAATCGCGCAACAACAGTCGGGTCTGCAGACGCAGTTGGCCGCGTTGATGCCTCAGGCGATGAAGGACCAGTTGAATTCTCTTGATTCGGCGTATTTCAGCATGACCAAGGGAACGGAAGCGCCGGGGGAGCGCCGGTATCAGGTCTGCTGGAAAATGTACCAACTGATGGACGGTGAGATTGCCAGGACGCTCGTGACGTCTTCGCCGGTTGCGTTGGCGGATGTGGGAGATGCGCTGGATCAGATCGACCAGGATTGCAATCAGGCGAAAAGTTCGCTGAACAGTCTCCTCGGCAGCGCGACAAAGGACGATCCGCTGAATACCACAAGCGCGGCGTGCCAACAGACCCTGGATCGATGGATCGCGCCGAAGCGGCGTTACTCATTGGTTCAAGTAGCGCTGAATCAACCGCTTCAAGTGGCCGCGGATGTGGAGCAGATGGTGAGCGGGGTGAAGAATTCCCGGAACATGACGTGGATCGTGCGGTGTCCGGAGCTTGCGCTGACGGACATCAAGGAAGGGGAGTTTCGGGCGGAATATCATCCGGGGGCTGCGGCGCGAGTGCTTGGAAGCTGGAACAAAATCGCTGCTTGTATCCAGACCAAACCACAGGAACCAGTACGAATTCTAAATCGCGACGATCTGTTGCCGCTGTTCCTCAGGTCCGATCTGGCCGCCATCAAGCCTTATCGGGATGGATATTTGAATTATTGGAAGAGTTTGTTGAGCCCCAGGATTGCTGCGCAGACGACGTGGGCCGACTTTCACAGGCAGCTTCCGGTGGCGGAGGCCGATGTGAATCGGTCACTGACCGATTTATGCACGGCTGTCGAAGAGGCGCTGACTTCGATGCAGCAGATCATGGCGATCGATCCGGAGATCATGAAGGAGCTGAGCGCGGCGAAGGTGCGCCTGGCGGACGTGAGTTTCCGTAATGATTGTGACAACGCGCTAAGCAACTGGCGCGGCCTGAGCGAGACGGATATCCTGCTGGCCAGGCAAACCTTCATGCTCGCGTTGAGGGATAGCGGTGGGCCGTATCTGATGGTGGAAGCGGGGCAGCAACAGCCCGATTTGGCGACGGATTACTGGCGGGGATTGACGTTCAAGGGTCTTTCGATGCTGGCCGGGGATTTTCAACTCGCGGCAAGGAGTTCACTGGACACATTGAGGACTCTGAACCGTTTTCCGCTGGCGCCACCACAGGCGAATGACATCCCGCTTGGGATGCCGGATCTTGAGGACGCGCGCAAATGCGTCGTTGCGATCCAGGCTCCGACCACGACTTTGCCCGATGTCAAAAATGCCAGGTTTAATGAGCAGATTTCGCTGCTGAATGGAGTCAGGCTCACGGACGACGAGGCGAAATGGGTGACGCGAGTGTCGGCAATATTGAAATGCCTGCCTTCGCACGAGCACACCTCGCTCGTGTGCAACTTAGCCACTTTGGACGCCAAGGCGCAGCAGGTTTATTTCGGCGGAGCCAACCCCACCACTCCATTGTGTTTCCTGGCGTACGTCCATAATGGTACACCCGGTGAATTGCGAAGCGCCTTTCCACAGATCGGAGAATCGCTGGGAACCATGAAGGTGCCGGACGATCGGGATCTGATCCTTCGCGGAAATGCGATACCCGCCGGTCCAATGAGCTATATTCTGATAGTCCAAGGCCCGTGGGCTCCCATGAAGCTCCTCTATATGCCTGAGGCGAAGATCAATGGCGATGGAACGCAATGGGATGTCATGGTAGTTTTGGAGTCGGACAACAACGACAAGAGAACCGTTTGGATCAGGCTGATCTTCGATAGACCCGTACCGGACCCGCGACCTTAGAGTTTTTTTGTGAAACTGGATCAGGTCGATCCATCTCATGGAGCGTGATCTGGCTTCATTCTTCAAAAAAATCTTCAAGGGTTCCGCCGATCTTTTCAATCCCTCGGCAAAGACTGGCGCGGACGGCGTTCCGGAAGCCGGCATATTCCTGGCTGTTTCAGGCAAGCATCCGGGGTGGAACGACTACATGGACGACCTCGGCCTGGAGTCGGAGCGCCTCGTTGCCGTCAAACGCCTGGTCTATCTGGAAGGAATCGGCGGGAATCTCAGCGCGTGGGGCCAAATGGATGCAACCAAGCGCCTGGACGGTTTTCAGCATTCGTTCGTCCTGCATTTTGCCGGTGAAGTGATCGCGGGAAGGCTCTGGTCTTCTTCGGACGGGATGGGGCGGCGGCTTTATCCGATGATGGTCGTCGTACAATGCATCGGTTGCGAAATGAACTGGGTAATGGCGGAAGCGTTTCCGCTGCTGGCGGAGCTGCAAAAGCAGTATCAAGCCATCACGACCGCGGCGGAAGTTCGCGCGCTGACGGATGAGGCGCGGACGCGGCTTCGGGCATCGGCGGCGCAGCCGCAGCCGGGCGGGCGGCTATATCCGCACGTTCTCACCTGGCTGGCCCAGCGTCCGGAGATGGGCAAGGACCAACGGGGTCTATTGAATCTGATTTATGAAGCGGAAGAAAGGCTCTCGATGTATGGCCGACAGGCGTCGGATGGTGGCTGGACCACGCGAAGAGGCGGCGCTTCGTATCACATGCGGATGCCGACCTGCGAGCAGTCGCCAGGCGATGCAATCCGCTTGTGGCTGGAGTTTCTGTTCATCTGGCTCGATCCTGAGACGCCGGTTCTCGCCGTCGTCGCCGAAACCGGAGGATGGGTGGATGTCATCGTCGGCGATGCGGCGCCTTCGGACCTGTATTGTCTCGAGGCGTCGCCGAAGACGATTCCTTTCAACACCGATATTCCCTATAACCTCGACGGGGCTTTTGTGACCCGTGCCCGGAAAATGATCCGTGGCCAGTCCGGTGAGTCTTAGTCCGGCGAGGGTTATTCGCTTTCCTCGATCGGGGGGATCGCCCATGCGGATTCATCGGGCTCGGCTTCGGGCAGTTCGGCGGCATCGGCACAGGCGAATTGCGCGCGATAGGTTTCGACGGGATGCGCGCGATCGAGCGATTCTTCCGCCAACAAAACGCGCGAGCCTGGGGCGAGCAATTCGCGCGAAAGGCGCGCTCGCCAGACGAGTATCATTTGCATGGCTTCCATATCGACGAAAAGGGTGTCGAGATTCATGGCCGCATCATCCAGGGCGGTATTGGCGCCGTTTCGCCGCTCGATGATGCAGCGCATTCGAATGGCGGGCAGACGACAGCGGAGATCGCGATGTAGGGGATGCATGTTGGTGACGCGGATTTCCTCATCGCCGCGGAGATAGCCCTCGATTTGTTGGTCTTCCGGGGCGCAGTTGTAATATCGCTCATCGAAATCTTCGGGGAGTTTCGGAGAGCGGTGTTTGAGCCAATGCTTGTCATAAGTACCCGCGAGGGAAAGGCGCGGCTGCCATGTGCGGCCGACAGGTCCGAAGCTTTTGGGAACGGGACGGTCGCCTATATTGCGAATCGGTTGGGCAGGGTCTTCGAGGTTGGGAAGCGGAAGAGGCAGCGGCACGGCGGCGAATCTGAGCCCCCTGCGGGCGTATCCCTTTCCGACGCGGTTTTGCCCGTAAAAATCGAATCCATCGGGTGCAAACATGTTGGGCCCACCGAAGGCATTTTCAAATGAGACCGGCATGGACTCGAAGGGCTTGGGATGTGAAACGCCGATGGCCAAGCCGCGCAAGCGAGAGATCCAGTCGCGGTCTCCAAAGACGGCGATGGTTTTTGTCCAGGGTCCGACGCCAAAGGATACATTGCAGAATCCGGCGGGGCCGCCGGGCGGATAGGCCATGCCGACGCAGAGCGCATCGGCAACAGGCTTAAAGGGAGCAAAGTCGGATTCGTATCGCACCGGCGTGGTTGCGGGCTCACCGGCATGAATATCGGCGCCGGCCAGGGGAAGCTGTTCTTTTGCCTTGACCGCGCGGGCGCCGGGGGAAAGATCGAATGTTCGCTTGGCGATGACGGTCCAGCGAAGCGGCAGTTCCTCGGACGGGCTCAAACCCGAATTTTTATCGGGATGTAAAAGGGACGGCTGCATAAAACAAGCTTACCGGACTGGCGAATTCAAAGGTCTGGCGGTTGTGAATTTCAGTTGTCATTTCGGCGGCCTTAGGACATCCCCATCAGCGCCGGACGTTTCAACTGGAGGCCGTCCTGCGGAGAAGGACATGAAATTGGCGCCCTTGGGTGTCTCCAGATAGCCGAGATTGGTCCCATCCGAATCGACCACTGCTCTATCGGTGAAGAGAGTTCCATCAGGCAAATTGCTGACCGTACCGCTAGCGCCGATCACTTCCACATCGTGGCCTGTCTGTTGCTTCAGTTCGTCCGCCAAATCCTGGGCAACGGAGTGACCGGCGGCATTTTTTTCGGCCGCGTGGCATACCACGAGCACGACCTGATTGCCGTCAAATCCACGGGCGGCGAGTCTCTTTCCCAGCGTCTTCCCATCGATCCATTCAGTGCTTCCATCGGGTTTCAGCCACTGCACCCTCCCGGGAAGGCCATGAGATTCCAGGACAAGGGCAGACTGGCCGCTGAATCGATTTTCGTCGAACGGACCCATGAAATGTGGAACATTTTGGCCGGTGGCCTGGACAACCTGCTGCGTGCCGCCGACGAATTGATGGATACTGCGGTCCTCCGGATCCGCTCCTTGCATCTGCTTGATCGGTTGCACCGTTAGAAGGCTCGGGTCATTCATCATCGTGACGTGCTCGGCATTCGGCGGGGTGTGCCGGGTGGAAAGGCCCAGCGGGTCGGCGGTGGTAAACGGATCGGGGGCGTATGAATACGGATTCCATCCACCCGTAACGCTGATGGGATCAGGTTGGATATAGCGCGCAACGGACGGATCGTAATATCGGTATCGATTGTAGAACAAACCGCTTTCGGCGTCGAAATATTGGCCGGGGAATCCGATATTTTGCTCGATAGAACCGGGATCGAAACCCCCGCCGAATGCGGTGGTTGTCCGTTGCCAGACGATTTGGCCGCTGGAATCCGTGCAAAGCTCGGGCGTTCCGATGAGATCGTTGCAGTAGACGAACACGCGAGTGCCGCGGTCATCCTCATCAATGCGGACGCGGACTGCGGGACCATCGCAAAGGTAGAGGCGACGCAGAACATTTTCACCTTCGATCCGCCGCTCGGCCAAAAGCGTGTTGCTGTCCCAGAGATATTCCCACCTCCATAGCTCTTCGTCGCCGCGGAAACACGTCTTGCGGGTGCGGCGGCCCATGGCATCATAGAGGTATTCCCAGCGTGCACCGTTGGTGTGATGGACTGCGCCGAGCTGGCCTGCGGCATTGTATTCCAGACGGATTGTGTTCGAGCCGCGAACAAATTGGCGCGGCCGGGCGTCGCGGCCCAGCGCTGGCTCGATCGAGCGGCCGTTGATCCGAACCAGATTGTTCCGCCCGTCAAAGGAGTAGAACTCGTCCGGAGGAATCGCCGCCGCGGCCGGCCTGGTCCGGTCCCACTTCACGGCCGCCAGCCGGAAATCGTCGTCGTATTCACAGGTTCGGACGCCGCGAATTGAATCGCCCATCTCCGCGATGTGTGCCGTTTCGTCGAAAATAACATTGGAGCGATAAATCGTCCGGCCTGATGAATCCTCGATCGCCCGTTCCGTGGGCATCGAATCCGCATCGTAGGTCGTCAGCTCGACCGTTGAGTTCATGGTTCGTCGAGCGGTTTCAAGCCCGTCGGGTCTGTATTGAACTTCTTCGACCAGATCGCCATAAATGATCTTATGAATTCCTGGGCTCCGCAATTCAAATTGAAGTTCATGGGCGAACCCCTCGATCATAATTCCCAGGCGCGCGCCAGAATCGTTGAACCGCGAGGTGAACCCCCACCCGTCCTGCTGCGCCGCGACAATGTTGCCGGCATCGTTGCATTCAAAGGAAATATTGCTCTGCCCGGCCGTCGCCTGAATTAGACGGCCCTTGTCGTCGTATTCGAAGCGGTCCTTGGTTCCGTCGACATGCGTGACGGCCGTCAGTCTGCCGCCGGAGTCGTGCGACAATTCCTTCCGCGTGCCGAGGCTGTCTTCGATACAGGAGATGAATCCGAACTCGTTGTATTTGCGCGAGCAGCGCCAGCCGCCGATGAATTCCTCGCCGGCGAGTTTTCCCAAATGGTAGGAGAAGCGGGCCAGCGGGCCGCGCTCGTCATCGACCTGGATAAGCCTTCCTTCGGTATCATATTTGAACTTTTGAAACGAGCCCGCGGCGCTACTTGCCGAACGCCAGGATTGATATTCGGACAAATTGAATCCTTTGAAGACGAGCTGTCGCTGGCGGCCTTTCGCGTTTCGCTCCCAAACCAGACGATCGCTGAAATCAAAACCGCGCTCCACAATAAGCCGGCCTTTGATGCTCGCCTTGACCATTCGGTCGAGATCATCCCACTCATAGTGAGTCGTTCGCCCGCCGTTGCGCGTCGTCATCAAACGGCCGAAAGGGTCGTATGAGCATTGGATGGCCAGACCAGTTTCGCGCAGGGCTTCGCGCAGGTGGCCGTACTGGTCGTACGCAAAAGTGCGTGATCCCCACGGACCCTGGGAGCGAACCAATCGTCCCATGCTATCGTATTCATTCCGCGTTTCCCCACGGCCTGTGATGGACTCGCGAACTATGTTATAGCGGTCGTCATATTCCCGTTGAACGGTTCGGCCGTCGCCCGAGCTAACTTCGACGCATCGTCCCAGGGCATCGTGTTTGAAGCTTGTAGTGATTCCCTTTGCGTTTTGGAATTCGGTTATGAGGCCGTTCTTGTCGTAGGAGAGAGCGGCCTCCATGCGGTTGGAGCCTCGCCGGGATGCCAGGCGGCCCATGTCGTCGTATGAAAATGCCGTGCCGGGACCCGCCATCGTTTCGGTGCTCAGGGCTCGATTTGATTTGTCGAATTTATGAACGGTGGATTCGCCTTCGCCGTTGATTTCCCATGTGGAATTGCCAACGGTGTCATAGCGAAGCCATCGAGTGAGATACCCGTCCTGGCCCCAGGTCCGAATGCAGCGCCGCTGGGCGTCGTACTGGAAATAATACGAGTATCCGTCGGCGGAGCGGTCTTCGACCATGAGATGGTCCTGATACCGATATCGCGCTACTCCACCGCCGCGGTCGTGAACCGCAACCAGATCGCCCGCATCACTGTATTCATACCGGCACCAGAGCCGCTCGAACGCGCCTTCCGACGGCGAGATCGCCACCGAAACGGTCGCGATGCGCTGATGTTCGTCATACTTGAGGCGAAGCAAGCGCCCGTACGGATCGGTCACTTTGGCCAAACGGCCGCCTTCGTCAAAGGAAAAACGCAGCACGTTCCCGTGTCGATCGACGACCCGGCTCAACGGCATGATGCCCGGCGCCTCCGGCAAAGGCTCGAAATGATGCTGTGCCCATGGGTTGCTCAGAAGAATATAGGTGCTTCCATGATGCGAGAATTTTCGATTCGAGGAAGGATCGAGAAAATTCTCGCCTTCGGGCAGATCGTGGATGGTCGATGCCTGGCCCAGTGCCGAACGATAGACCAGGTAACGCTCGGTCGGCGAGGGATTCTCCAGGGCGACAAAGCGGGCATGGGTTTCCTTCCAATCCGGATGCCCGGCCGCCACGACTTCGAGAGATTCCTGGTAGTTGTGTGCCCATCCGTTACCAATCGGCCCGGACTTGCCGCTGTCGGTGCTGAGATAGGTACGTGTGAATTGCAGCGGCAACATTCCGGTGACGAGCACGTCCTCGGCGCAGCAGACAAGCGTGCCGCTGGTGATGTCGACGGGATGTCCGGTGACTGGCCGGTTGAGCATGTTGTTGGCTGCGGCCAGTGCGGCGGCCATCGCGGCGGCAGCGGCGGCGGCACGGTCGGCATCGCTCCCGGAACCGCCGCCTCCCACCAATACCGTGGCCGCCGTTCCCATCACTTTGCCCACCGGTGTGTCGGACGGATCGGCGCACATCTTGCCCGTATCGCCGAGCATCGCCGCGGCCTTTCCTTCATAAAACACGTTGGCAGAGCCGGTGACGATCTCGCCCTTATTGGCCGGCGGTTTCTGAAACGGACCCGGGCCCATTGGAACGTGCGGCGGGGTGTGCTGGGAGGTCGAACCTTTCACGGCGCCGGGCTGACCCATGACTTTTACGCTGTCGATCACGCCATCCTTGATGATCGACGAG
>JBEKXM010000132.1:0-9628 GCA_049512115.1 Tepidisphaeraceae bacterium
GCGCGTGAGCGCCAAACTGTGCACGGATCGCTTCAACGGCAAATATCCGCTCGTGGGGCTTTACGATTGCAGCCAGCGCAAGGTGTGGGTGGCCAAGCCGATGAACGGCCAGGCGATCCGCATTTCCCACGCGGCGCTGATTACGGGAGTGGACAACGCCACGTCCACGGTTTGGAAGGATCGCTTCCTGTGCTTCTGGTTTTACACTCCGCGCACGGGGGAGGGATACATCCACGGGTATCCGATTGACTGGGAGGAAGCGCATCTGCTGGTGCGGATCGACCGGCAATGGGATTACGACCGGCAGCGAATGATCCCAGTGGAATTGCAGGACCAAATCGACGAGAACCTGGAGCGCCAAATCCGCCACAGCGAGCGAATCTGGGATTTCTTCAAGCACTGCTCCTGCGCATACCCGATGAATCTGCATCTCATCGGCCAGCGGGCAACCGATTCGCAGTTTTACGTGAAGCGGCGGGAGGCGCAGGAGAAGTGACCGCGTTCCGCTCAGATCGGCGGTCCCGGCAGGTGAAGATATGCCGAGTAAACGCTCTGGTCCGCCTTTACCGGAAAGGCAAAATAGCCGAATATATTGGTGCAGATTCTCTATCTATTGGAAGGCAAGAGAACCATGGACTTTGCGACCCCCAACATAAAGACGTTTCAGGTGTTTCCCGAGGTTCCGGCCCCATTGCAGCCGTTGTTGGAAATGGCCAATAACCTGTGGTGGGTCTGGCATCCGGATGCGTTGGAGCTATTCCGGCGGCTGGACCGCGATCTGTGGGAGGAGGTTTACCACAATCCGGTGAAGCTGCTGGGGATAATCGACCAGAAGAAGCTGGCGCATGCGGCGGCGAACGATGGATACCTCGCTCAGCTTGCGCGGGTGTACGAGGCGTTCAAGGGCCATCTGAAGGAAACGGGCTGGTTCGGCAGGACGCATGCGGGTCTGGCGGAGGGGAAAAGTCCGATGCTGGTGGCGTATTTTTCGGCGGAGTTCGGGCTGCACGAATCGCTGCCGATCTATTCCGGCGGCCTGGGGGTGCTGGCGGGCGACCACCTGAAAAGCGCCAGCGAGATCGGGCTTCCGCTGGTTGCGGTTGGACTGCTGTACCGCAACGGGTATTTCCAGCAGTATCTTTCGGCCGACGGCTGGCAACAGGAAGCCTATCCCGAACTGGATTTCTACAATTTGCCGATCGAGCCGATGAAATACGCCGATGGCTCACCCGTGCAGGTCCGGGTCGATCTGCCGGAGAACTCGGTGTTCTGCAAGGTATGGCGCACGAACGTGGGGCGGGTGCCGCTGTATTTGCTCGACACCAATCTTACCGAGAATTCACCGGCGGACCGCGACATAACCAGCCGGCTGTACGGCGGCGGGCCGGAGATGCGCATCAAGCAGGAAATCGTGCTAGGCATCGGCGGGGTGCGGGCGCTGGAGGCGCTCAACATCCAGCCGACGGTCTTCCACATGAACGAGGGGCACAGCGCCTTCCTGGCATTGGAGCGAATCCGCGTGCTGTTGGACAACAGTTCCCTGACGTTCGATCAGGCGAGGCAATACGTGATGTCGACCAACGTGTTCACAACCCACACGCCGGTTCCCGCCGGCATCGACACCTTCGCGCCGGACATGATGGTCAAGCATTTCAAGAATTATTTTCCGAAGCTCAAACTGGATGAGGAAGGATTCCTGGCGCTGGGGCGCGAGGACGTCACCAGCAAGAAGCAGGGATTTTCCATGGCGGTGCTGGCGATTCGACTGGCGGACAGCGTCAACGGCGTGAGCGCGCTGCACGGCGAGGTAAGCCGGAAGATGTGGCACAACCTCTGGCCGCAGGTTCCGCCCGATGAGGTGCCCATCCAGCACATCACCAACGGGATCCACGTTCGATCGTGGCTGGCGCCGGAAATCAGCTATGTTCTGGATCGATATCTCAGCAGCCGATGGGAGACCAACCCAACGGATCAATCGGTGTGGGAAGGGGTCACGCAGATTCCGGATGAGGAACTGTGGCGTTGCCACGATCGTTGCCGGGAGAAACTGGTAAGTTGGACGCGGATGGTGCTGAAGGATCAGCTAGGTCGGCGTGGTGCGTCGTTCGACGACATGGCGACGGCCGACGAAGTTCTGGACCCCGAAGCATTGACAATCGGCTTCGCGCGGCGATTCGCCAGCTACAAGCGCGGGGCATTGCTGCTTCGAGACCCGGCGCGGCTGCAACGGCTCCTGGAGGACGTCAAACGCCCGATTCAGTTCGTCTTCGCGGGCAAGGCGCATCCGGCCGACCATGAGGGCAAGGAATTGATCAAGGCGTTGGTGAACTTTGCCCGCAATCCGGTGGTGCGGCGGCGCTTCGTGTTCCTGGAGAATTACGACATCAACATCGCCCGCACGTTGGTGCAGGGGGTGGACGTGTGGCTCAACACGCCGCGCCGCGGAATGGAAGCCAGCGGGACCAGCGGGATGAAGGCGGCGGCGAACGGCATCCTCAATTGCTCCATTCTGGACGGCTGGTGGGTGGAAGGGTATGCGCCGGACCTGGGCTGGGCCATCGGCCGCGGCGAAGGCTATACCGACGGGAACGTGCAGGACCAGATCGAAAGCCAGGCGCTGTACGACATCCTGGAAAAGCACATCATTCCGCTGTTCTACAAGCGCAACGTGGACAACATTCCGCGCGAATGGATCGGGCGGATGAAAACGTGCATGCGCAAGCTGGCGCCGGTGTTCAGCACCAATCGAATGGTGCGCGATTACGCCGAGAAATTTTACGTTCCGTCCGACGCGCGGGGCCGAAACCTTGCCGCCAACAACCTGGAGCGATCCATCGCTCTGGCCAAGGCGAAAGAGGTGCTGCGGTCGCGCTGGGGCGGGGTGAAAATCGTCGGGGTGCACGTCGGCGGCAACGGGCACTACCGGGTCGGCGAGGACATGCAGGTCGAGGCGCTGATCGATCTTCCGGACATCGATCCGCGCGAAATCGCGGTGGAGTTGTACGCGGGCCCGATCAGCGCCACGGGGCAGATCGGCACGGCCAAGGTTTTGCGCATGGATCATTCCAAGCAGATCGGCGGACCGCGGCACGTTTTCAGCGGCAAGATCGAATGCCGGGTCAGCGGGCGGCAGGGATTCGCGGTGCGGGTCGTTCCCGGCAACCCGGATCTAGCCACGCCGTTCGAGCCTGGACTCATTGCGTGGAATTAACGTTCTTTATGAAGATTTACCGCGAAGGCGCGAAGAACGCGAAGGGACGCGAAGGTTATTGATGCGGGCGATCGTCCTTGGGCGAATTGATGATGCGCTTCAGGCCGTCCTTGATTAAAGGGACGTTGAAGTTAACCAGAAAGCCCGGGGGGTAGCCGGTCAACTTCAAATACGTCAGCAACTGTGCGTCGAAAACGGGGATAAGTTTCTCGACGGCCTTTGCTTCAACGACGATACGGGATTCGACAAGCAGGTCCAGTCTTAGGGCGGACTCAAGGCGAATGTCATCGTAGATAATCGGGAGCATTACTTCCCGATCAACTTTCAGCCCGCGCTTGCGCAGTTCGTGGGCCAGACAGATCGAATAGACGGATTCGAGCAAGCCCGGCCCAAGCTTGCGATGCACAGTATAGATACAATCGACAACAATCTTTGCAATTCGCTCTAGTTCAGGATTAGCGGAATCCCCGTAGCCCATTGCCTGCTCTTCCCTTCGCGCTTCTTCGCGTGCTTCGCGCCTTCGCGGTAAATCAAATCAAGCGGGTCCCGCATTGCGGTTATCGCCGCTTTTTCTTGTTGCGGTCTTTTTTTTCCATGTAGCCGGATTTTTTGGTGCGGAGCATGGGGCCGCCGGGCATGCCGAGGTTGGATAGTCCGCCGGACATGACGGATTGCATGAAGCGCATTTTGCCCATCATTCCCTGGCCGCCGAGGACGCGCATCAGGTCTCGGGCGCCTTCGAATTGCTTGATGAATTGGCCGACCTCCTGGACGGCGACGCCGGCGCCGGCGGAGATGCGGCGACGGCGGCTGTGTTCGAGAATGTCGGGCTTTTTGCGTTCCTCGCGGGTCATCGAATCATATATCGCGCGCATGTGGCCCATTTGGCGTTCGACGTCGGCATCGTTCATGTTGACGGACTTGGTGAGATTGCTCATGCCGGGGATCATTCCCATGACCTTGCCGATGGAGCCGAGCTTGCCGATCTGGCCCATCTGCGACATGAAATCGTCGAGGGTGAACTGGCCCTTCTCCATCTTCTGTTGGAGCCTGGCCGCTTCCTCCAAGTCGAAATTTTTCTGGGCTTCGGTGACGAGGCCGATGATGTCGCCCATGCCGAGGATGCGAGAGGCCATGCCTTCGGGGCGGAATTCTTCGAGGGCTTCGAGTTTTTCGCCGACGCCGAGGAATTTCACGGGCTTTCCGGTGACCATTTTGGCGGAAAGGAGGGCTCCGCCGCGCGTGTCGCTATCGAGCTTGGTGAGGATCAAACCGTCGAGTTCCAATTGGTCGTTGAAGGCCTTGGCGCTGTTGACGGCGTCCTGGCCGCTCATGCTGTCGAGAACCAGGTAAATCTGGTGGGGCTGGAGCTGGGCGTTGATGTCGCGGAGCTCGCCCATCAATTCGTCATCGACGTGCAATCGGCCGGCGGTGTCGAGGATGACGACGTCGTTGCCGGCGGATTTGGCCTGATTGACAGCGGCGCGGCAGATGGCGACGGCGGCGCCGCGCGGGACTTGGCCGTGGGAGGCGATCTTGGAATCATCGGTGTAAACGGGCACGCTCACCTGCCCGGCGATGACGCGAAGCTGCTCGACGGCGGCGGGGCGCTGCAAGTCGGCGGCGGCCAGCAAGGGGTGATGGCCCTTGCCGAGCAGGTATTTCGCCAGCTTTCCGCAGGTGGTGGTTTTGCCGGAACCCTGCAATCCGCACATCATCAGGATCGTGGGGCCGGGCTGAACGAAATAAATCCGCGTGTCCACCGGACCCAGGAGATTCAGCAGCTCGTCATAACAAATCTTCACCATCAACTCACCGGGCTGAAGGCTCTTGATGACCTCCTGGCCGATGGCTTTCTGAATGACGTGGTCGGTGAAATCGTTGACGACTTTGAGATTCACGTCGGCTTCGAGGAGGGCGGTGCGAACGCTGCGCATAGACTCGCGGATGTTTTCCTCGCTGATGCGGCCGCGGCCGGAGAGGGAGCGGAATACGCCGGAGAATTTGTCGGTGAGGGTGTCGAACATGGGTTAGCTCATAATAGGGGAAAACAAGACAAAATACATGGCACGCGCGGAGGCGCGGAGGCGCGGAGAAGAGCTCTCCGCGCCTCAGCGCCTCCGCGCGAGACATCTTTGCCCGGGGGCAAAAGTGCTAGAATCATGAAAATGCGGCGATTCATTGGAAAGGCGTTTTTGGCGCACGTCATTTCCAGTTATGCAGCCTGGACGATTACGGTGATTGCCGGGCTTCTGACGGACCCGTCGAGTCTAAAGAGCCATTGGCCGGCGTATTTCTTGTTTGGGAGCTTGGCGCCGTTCACGATTCCCTTTTACCTGGCCATCTCGTTCAACGATCGAGCGAAAACACCTCACATCGAACCGCGATTCATGGGAATCATAATGTGGGCCGGTTACGTCTGTGTATTTTACCTGGTTTTCTGGTGGCGGCGAAAGCAAGACCTCGTCGAACACCGCGCGAAACTGGGGCTGTGCCGCGAATGTGGTTATGACCTTCGCGCCACGCCTGATCGTTGTCCGGAATGCGGGGCGATTCCGCCGAAGCAACGAATCGTTTCGAAGTGACCCGGTCCTGCGGCGAATAGAGAGACTGGGCCACCGCCTGAGGCGGCGGAACGGAAAAGACGTTTCGCGCGGAGGCGCGGAGGCGCGGAGAAGAAAACTCTGCGCCTTTGCGCCTGAGCGCGAGGCAGCCGGATTGAGGAGACGACGCGGATTCACGTTTGTGATGGCCGTTCACTGATCGCCTTTGCGACGTTGAGGAATTGCTGCGGGAATGTCTGTGTATTGGTCCTTTCATGGGCGGAAACAGTAAAATGTCGCAATGGCCGAAACGCTAGATTACTCCAGGGGTGGGCCAATTCGCGGACGCGGGAAGTGGCTGGCCGTGGCGTCCATTTGCGCTGGAGCGTATCTCCTCGCGTGGGGAGTGGCAATGATCGGTTTTGCTTGGTTCGAAATGCATCGGAGCGATTCCCCGGGCTTCTCCTGGGGACCGAACCAGTACGTCTACAATATGCTCTTGAGCATGGTTGTGATGGGACCGGCCACTGTCGGCATAGGGATTATTTTCCTGATGATTGGCATAAGGCGACTTAGGCGCCCGTGCGATCAGCCGAGGACAGGAGCTGGTCGACGCGGTCCCAATTTGTGATCGCCTCATTGATGCGCCAGCGGGTCACGGACCTGACCACGAGGTTGATCGCGAGGATTGGAAAGAACGTGGCGAGTCCAAGGCGATAGAACATAAGCGGACAGCCAAGTCCGCCTGAGAGGATGCCGAATGCCATTGCAAGTGCGAGCCATACCAGTACCAGGGCGATGGCTTTAGGAAGCATCCGCCCGTAGGTCGGCGGTCGCTTGTGCCAAGCGCGAAGTTTCTTGAGTCGGTTGCGTTCGCTCGCGGTCAGGTGCATGGAACTGTCCTCAATAGATGGAGAGTAGTACTGCGTGGTCAGCCGAACAAGCCGCTAGGTCGGTGGCAGAACAGAAGGAATTGCTCACGCAGAGGCGCAAAGGCGCTAAGTAGAAAACTCCGCACCTCAGCGCCTCCGCGCGAGATATCTTCTTCAGGGACGGCCTTCCTCGATAAGGTCACGAATCTTTCCGTACGATCGTCAGTGCGTTTCTCAATGCCAGCTTTATCCGTGCCCATCCGTGCCCATCCGTGGTTCAGAACAGAAATCTTAACCACGGATGGGCACGGATAACACGGATAGGAGAACGCGCGTCGCAAGCGACGCGGCTAACCGGCGGATCGACGGGGTGGGGGTTTTTTCGTTCTTCGCCGTAGGGATTTTTGTGTTTTTGGCTGGTTTCTGGGGACGCTGACACAGTGGCGGTTTTTGATAGCGCCAGGGCCGACTGTGTCAGCGTCAGCGCCCCATATCGAACGAAATATAACAGATTGGCCGTTGCGTGCTTTTTGCCAGGTGACGGCGCCGAGGCCCTTGTTGGCGAGGTCTTGGAGGAATCTGCGGGCGTCGGCGGCGAGGGGGAAAGCGCGGGTGGAGCGCATGAGTTGGCGGACGGTGATCTGGCCGCCGCGCTTTTGAATGAGTGGCAAGACGTCGCGGATTTTTTTCGAATCGGGATCGGGCTTGGCGTCGGCGTAGATTTGGGCGGTTTCCTGGGCATAGAACTCGACGATGCGGGCGGCGGCGTTGATGGCGTAGCCGTCGATGTAATGAGGGGTGAGAAAATTCGACTCGTCGGCGTTCGGGGCGGCATCGACGAGCTGGTGAATGAGGGCGATGCGGGGGATGTAGTCGAGGAGCTGGATGAGATGTTTTTGCAGAAGAGGGTTTGGCTGGCGTTGGGCGTGGTCGAGGAGCCGACGCTGGGCGGCGGCGAGGACTGGGCGGGCTTTTGAGGCGAGGGGAACGAGTTGGGGGGCGGGGTCGGTGTCGCGGTTGGAAGATTCAAGGAAGTAAAGACGGTCGAGTAATCCGGCCCAGTCGGATTTGAGCTGGGGACCGACGCAGGCGCCGGCGAGAGTGGGGGGAGAATCGGGGCAGCGGGCCAGGAGGAAGCGGCAAGCCATGAGATGGTGTGAAGGGTTTGAAATCCGCGAGGGGTCATAGGGCGGAATGGAGCCGGTGATGGCGACGAAGGCGTTGAGGACGAAACGGGTGGGGAGGGAGGAAGCGTGGTCGAAGGTGAAATGGGGGGCGTCGAAAAGGGAAAGGAATTGTGAGTTGGGGGCGTGGAAGAGGGGGGAGAGATCGTTGTGGACGAAGAGACAGCCGCGCGGCTGGCGGCGGAGATAGCGGTGGAGATGGGCGAAGTCGGGGTCGGTGAAAAAATATTGTTGGTAGTCCTTGGCGGGATGAAGAGGGTGGAAGATGGGCGGGCGGCCCTTGGAGCCGCGGTGGTCGTGCCAGTCGTGGAGGGCATAGACATGCTCGCGGTATCGGGCGTGGATGTCGAGGGTGATCTGGCGTTGGCGCTCGATCAAAGGCTGGAGGAGGATTTGGGTGGCTCGGGAGAGGGGGGAGGGATTGTTTGCCAGGACGGCGGACCAGAGAGCGGTGGGATGGGAAAGATCGGGGGAGACTTCGGCGCGGCGGGAGTTTCCGATGGCGGCGCCGGCGATGGTGAGCATGGGGAGAACGACGCAGGCGGGGTCGAGGCTGAAGGCGGCGGCGAGAGAGCGAGCCAGGGCGGAGAGAGGATGGGGGAGGGCGTCGAGAGGGAAAGCTGGGGTGGAGAGGGGAGCGGGAGGACAGTGGATCGGTAGAGAATTCATGGGAAATCCGAAGTCCGAAATCCGAAAGACGAATCAAATTCGAATGACGAATGACGAAGAGGGGGATCGGGCGCGAAGGGTCCCTCTATATTCTTAGCGGATAGGTGAAAGTTTTAGACGTGTTTTGGAGGAAAGCGCGGATTTTTTGGAAATAAATTTAGGGAAACCCACGGATGGCCATCCGTGGGCTTTCGGGATTGGTGTTGCGCGGGAAAGGGAAAGGGCCTTGCGCATTCGGCATTCTTATTTCAACTTGGTAGAATTTGTTGAAATATGACACAACCACTACCACCGGGGCAAGGTCCGGTCGATCCGCAGGGGGCATTTTCGATGCCGCCGGCGCCGGGGATGCCGATGGCGGGGATGCCGCCGATGCCGATGCCGATGCCGCCATTTGCTGCGCCACCGCCGCGGCGCGGGAGACGGTGGGTTTTGATCCTGTTGCTGATGCTGGCGTTGGTGGGGTCGGTGGTGATGAATCTGGTGCTGTTTGGGGTGATTGTGGTTGGGGCGGCGGGGGAGGTTCGCCAGAGCGTCATCGCCGGGGCAGGGGCGGACAGGGTGGCGGTGGTGGGCATCGATCAATTGATCGATGATGAAAGCGCCCAGGCGTTTGAAACGGTCATGAAAGAGGTGGAGAAGGATTCGGCGGTGAAGGCGCTGGTGGTGGAGATCGACACGCCGGGGGGATCGGCGACGTCGTCGGATGAAATGTACCACCGTCTGGACCGATTCAAGACCAGCAAGCACGTTCCGGTGGTGATTGCGATGAAGGGAATGGCGACGAGCGGGGGATATTACGTGTCGGTCGCGGGGGATTATCTGATTGCCGAGCCGGGGTGTCTCACGGGGAACATTGGAGTGTTGTTTCCGCGGTTCAACGTGAGCCAGATGATCGGCAAGTGGGGTGTGTCGGAGACGACACTGACGGCGACGACGGCGGGGCATTCATACAAGAACGCGGGGTCGATGTTTCAGCCGCCGAATCCGGAGGATGAGAAATACTTGCAGGGATTGGTGGATGGGGTGTTCGCCCAGTTCAAAGCGGTGGTGATGGCTGGGCGGAAGGGGAAGCTGAGCAACAGCGACGATATTTTCAGCGGCAAGGCGTTTATCGCGGAGGATGCATTGGCGCGGGGATTGATCGAC
>JBEKXM010000133.1:0-9576 GCA_049512115.1 Tepidisphaeraceae bacterium
CAAGAACTTGATGCTGAACCAGATTCCGAACTGCCCATGAAAGAAGTGCTCAAGAGTTACTTGCCATCGGGAATTGAGGGGAGGCTAAGAGGCAACGAGCTTGAACTACCGGTATACAGTTGGCTGTCCGACTTGGCGTTTGCGACAAGGGACCCCGTTAGTCGCACCGAGAAGATTCTCGCCAAGTCCGGATTTATTGACGCCATTCGAGGCGCAATTCTGAGTCGGGAAGTTGCATGATCGTCTACGTGGAGTCCAACTTTCTGCTGGAAATTGCACGCCGGCAGGAAGAAGCGCCCCAGGCAGAGGCTATTCTCCGTTACTCCGAAGCAAGGAAGATCAGGCTGGTTCTACCCGCATTCTCCATTTGTGAACCGTTCTCCACATTGACATACTCCGGCTCGTATCGTTCGCGATTCGCTGACGACATGCTGAAACAGCTTCAAGATCTCCGCCGGTTGGAGCCTCACAAACAGCTTGCGGAGGATTTGGAACCGCTACGGAAGGTTCTCCTTTCACTGGAGCACTCGGAAATGAACGCTCTTGAAGCAGTGACGGCGCGAATGCTGAAAACGGTGGAACTGATTCACATCACGGCACCGCTTTTCGCCAAGGCAAGGAACTTCGAGGGGAGATTTGATCTTACCCCGCAGGACGCAATTGTGTTCGCGTCAGTCGAAGACCACCTCGTCCGTCAACCACCCAATATTCCCAAATGTTTCGCCAGTCGGGACAAGGATTTTAATGATCCCTCATTGGCTGGCCGCCTGAAACGTGCCAATTGTCGCCACATTGCACCGTTCAAGAACGCACTAAACTTCATTAAAAACACGATACGATCGGCATGACAACCGCCGACAGGAAAATTGAGCATGGCCAAAAACATCAAATCTCGTAAAGAAGATTACGCCCAGTGGTATCTCGACGTGATCAAGGCGGCGCAGCTGGCGGATTACAGTCCGGTGAAAGGGTGCATGGTGATCCGGCCGGAGGGGTACGCGGTCTGGGAGGCGATCCAGCGCGATCTGGATCGGCGGTTCAAGGAGACCGGGCACGTCAACGCGTATTTCCCGCTGCTCATTCCGCAGAGTTTTCTGGTCAAGGAAGCGGAGCACGTCGAAGGCTTTGCCATGGAATGCGCGCTGGTGACCCATACGAAATTGGAAAAAGGCCCGAACGGTTTGCAGCCGGGGGGAAAGCTGGAGGAGCCGCTGGTGGTGCGGCCGACCAGCGAGACCATGGTCGGGCACATGTATTCGCAATGGGTTCAGAGCTACCGGGATTTGCCGCTGCTGATCAACCAGTGGTGCAACGTCATGCGCTGGGAGCTGCGGACGCGGCTGTTTTTGCGGACGGCGGAGTTTCTCTGGCAGGAGGGGCACACGGCCCACGAAACCGAAAGCGAAGCACGGGCCGAAACGCTGCGGATGCTCGACGTTTACGCGGATTTCACCGAGAAATTCCTGGCCATTCCGGTGGTGAAGGGCCGGAAAACGGAGGCGGAGAAATTTCCCGGCGCCGATGCGACGTACACCATTGAGGCCCTGATGCAGGACGGCAAGGCGTTGCAGTGCGGGACCAGCCATTTCATGGCCCAGAATTTTGCCAAGGCGTTCGACATCAAATTCCTCGGCCGCGATCAGAAGACGCAGTTCGCATACACGACCAGTTGGGGCGCGAGCACGCGGCTGATCGGCGCGATGGTCATGGCGCACAGCGATGACGAGGGCTTGGTGATCCCGCCGGCGGCGGCGCCGACGGTGGCGGCGATCGTGCCGATCTTCAAAACCGACGACGAGCGAAAAACGGTGGGCGAATTTGCCGACAAGGTGGTCGCCGCGCTCGTGGGCGCCGAGGAGGTCTCGGCCGCGTCGGGCCGGCTGTCCGCGGATGGAATCCGCAGTTATTTTTTCGACAAGGCGACGGGCCGGAAGATCGTGGTGGATTGGCGCGACAGCCGGCCCGGGGACAAGCAATACCACTGGGAACAGCGCGGCGTGCCGCTGCGAATCGAAATCGGCCCGCGCGACGTGGCGGCGGGGACGGCGATCGTCAAGCGCCGGCTGGATCGGGAAAAGTGGACCGTGCCGCTGGGCGAGTTTTCGCCGGCGTGGCTGCGGGAGAAGCTGGAGCAGATTCAGTCCGCGATGTTCGCAAAGGCGCGGACATTTCGCGACCAGAACACGCGAGACGCCGGTAGTTATGACGAGCTGAAGAAGATCATTGCCGAGCACGGCGGGTTCGTGCGGGCGTGGTTCAAGCCGGACCGGGCCAACGAAGCTAAAATCAAGGACCAGACCAAAGCCACGGTTCGCTGTATTTTGCCTGCAAAAAATGCGGAAAACGGCAAGTGCATTTTTACCGGCGAGACAACGGATTGCCGGGTGCTATTCGCGCAAGCCTATTGATGGACTGGTGATATACTCGGGGGGTCGGGTATTGGCGGGGATTTATATACTGGACAACACGCAAACGCTGACGTTAAGGTGAAGAACAACCGCGCTGGGGGTTGGGAGACTGGAGTTACACGGTTGACGGCGATGTCAGACATAAGTTCTCTGCCTGCCGGCAAACGGCAGCGTATCCTGGTGATCGAGGACCACACGCCGACGCGGCTGGCGATGGGCAAATTGATTCGCCAGGCCGGCGCCGAGGTTGTCACCGCGCGGGACGGCGAAGAGGGGTTGAATTATCTGCTGACACAGCGGTTCGATATTTTGCTGACCGATTTGCGGATGCCGGTGATGGACGGATTCGAGTTGTTGCAGCACTGCGCCAAATTGCCGTCCAGCCATCGCCCGCAACGGATCATCGCCATCAGCGGCGAATACGAATCCAGCATTCTCCACGGCCAGCCGGTTCAGTTCCTTCCCAAGCCGTTCAATCTGACGGCGCTCCTGGACTTGATCGGCGGAAAGCCAAATTAAGCGGTCGTCATTGGTCATTGGTCATTTGTCATTGGGAAAGCGCGAAGCTCCCCTGACAAATGACCAGTGACTAATGACGAATGACCAATGACAAATGACTATTGACCAATCTCAATAAACGCTTGGACGCTATTGAGATCGCGGATGCTTTGGGGGGTTGTCTGGACGGTCGCCGATGCACCTTTGTCCAGAGCAGGGTGAACCTTGTTGGGCCGCTTGGTCCAGATGCAGCCGCCGCGGCGCTTGGGGATTTCCTTAAAATTCCGGCTGCGCGCATCGATGGGGTTGCGGATCGCCTTGTCGCGCATGAAGAGGCGTTCCAGCGTTTTTCTGGCGGCGTCACGGGTAATGGTCCTGCTGATGGTCACACGGACCGATTTGCCGGTTTCAAGGTTCAAAGCCATTACAGACATCTCCGATGGAGCAAAGGGGCGGAAATATAGCAGATTTCGCGGAACGGGCAAGGGCGAGGGGCAATCGGGTAGCGGCAAAAGCTTGAAACTGAGGGGTGCAGGCCTATGTAACGCCAGCGTGGGAGAATAGGATGCCAGCCTGTGTATGGTGAATAAACGCTTAAATCAACTCCGAAAGATGTTGCGCGACCAACGCTACGTCAGATTTTCGCATCGCTTTGAGAAATTCCCGGTTCGAGGATACGTACTCGACATCGGCCCGAAGTTCTTTCTTTTAGCCATGGTCAGCGATCGCATCTGGTTCGATGGCTTTGAATGCTTCCGTATGAAGGATATCAGCGATTTGAAGCTCGATCCTTACACCGCCTTCGTGGAGGCCGCGCTAAAAAAACGTGGTGAGCGGGTACCGAAAAAGCCACCCGTGAATCTTAGAGACATCAAAGATCTGGTGCTCTCGGCTGGCCTTGTGTTTCCGCTGGTTACCATCCAACGTGAACGGGTAGATCGAAATGTGTGTTGGATCGGCCGCGTTCTTGGAGTCGAACGCGGGCGCGTGTCACTTTTGGAGATTACCCCTGGTGCGACTTGGGATGAGAAGCCCACCGAATACCGGCTGAGCGAGATAACCCGAGTGGGCTTTGGCGCCGATTACGAAAACGCGCTGCACTTGGTGGGCGGCAATCCGCCGCGGATTTAATTCAGCATCGTCGTTCTCTCACTCCGAGGGCGATGTCGAGACGGCTTGGATCACTCCGCCTCTGAGACAATCTGCTTCGGATCGCGCGGCATCAGACGTTGGCCGGTGCAGTCCACCAGAAAATCGAGTTCTTCCAACACGATCGCGCCGATCAGGACCGACTCCCTCTCCGGTTCCACAATGGCGCTGAATACGCCTTCGCGGCCGCCGTAGGCGAGATGAATATTTCTCACGATGGATCGTTCGGCGGTTCGGCCATCTGCGTAGCGGACCTTGGCGCTGCCCGCCGTTTCCAAGCCGAGTTGCTGCGCAATCATCGCCGGAATGACCAGGCGCGTGGCGCCGCTGTCAACGACGCCGCGAACCCGTGCCCGGCGCACCTGTTCGGGCGCGATCAGTCCGGCCTTCGCGCGAAAAAGATCCTCGTGATTGGCAAGTTCCACCTCGACGGAAAAACGCCCCATCGTCGGCTCCTTGATGGCGATCATGGCAACTCCCGGCTGTAACAGCAACAGGACATTGTATGCGTCCGGCACGGGAAATGGGCAAAAAAACCGCCGAACGAAGTCGGCAAGCCGCTATAGGGTTTCTGAAGATACGCTATGCTGGAAATCCCTCACCGATTGAATGATCTGATCCAGGTTAAATCGCGGGCGGAAATCCAGGACGGTGCGGATTTTGTCCAGCCGCGGAACCCTTCGCTGCATATCGTCGAAGCCTTGGCCGAAGGCCTGCTCGTAACTGATGAATTCGATCCGGCTGGAGGACTTGCAGGCGGCGATGACGCGGCGGGCGAGATCGGCGATGGAAATCTCCTCGTCGCTGCCGAGGTTGAAAACCTGGCCGACGGCCTGGGGTTTTTCCATCAGGCCGGCGCAGGCATCGACGACATCGCTGACGTGGCAGAAGCAGCGGGTCTGCTTGCCGTCGCCGTAAACCTGGAGCGGCTGGTTGTTCAAGGCGGCGGAAACGAATCGGGGCAGGACCATGCCGTACATGCCGACCTGGCGCGGGCCGACGGTGTTGAACAGCCGCACGATCACAACCGGCAGGCCATGCTGCTTGTGATAGGCCAGGCCGAGAAATTCGTCGATTCCCTTGCTGTAGGCATAGCACCATCGGCTGGATCGGGTGGGGCCGACGACCACGTCGTCATCCTCGCCGAAGGGGACTCGCGTGCCCTTGCCGTAAACTTCGGAGGAGCTGGTGATGAGCACGGGCCGTCCGAAGCGTTGGGCGGCTTCGAGGATCACTTCGGTGCCATGAATGATGCTGCGGATGGTGCGGACCGGCTCGTTGACGATGAGTTGCACGCCGACGGCGGCGGCGAGGTGAAAGACGGCGTCGCAGGAGGCCATGGCAATATTCACCGCCCGCTCGTTCTCGACGGAATCGCGGATGATCTGCACGTTCAGGCGGGCACGAAGCTGCGCGAGATTTTCCAGCCGGCCGGTCGAGAAATCGTCGAGAATCGTGACGGCATTGCCGCGGCTGACGAGCAGTTCGGCCAGATGCGACCCGATGAATCCCGCCCCGCCGGTGACGAGGAAGCGTTTGGACATTTTCGAAAGATTACGGCCAATGCCGGCGGGCGTCCAGCGGAGAACCTCCGGGGCCTTTCCAGGCGGTGCGTGATAAAATCAGCGCCCTTACAAGACCGAAGATTTTTATCGGTTATGGTTTTCGTGCCGACGGGCATCACTGACTCGAATATCAATGGGCGTCGGCGCTGTTAAGATTGCTGGCTGGCCTGACAACGTTCGCGGCGGCGGTCTGCGGGCGTGACGAAGACCGGGTCGCCGCGTGCCGCGGCGAATCCTCTCTTTCCTTCTTTGCAGGCGGCGGGTGCGAACGTCAACAGGCAAGCCAGCGATTCGCGCATCGGCGGCGCCTTGTGACATACGAGTCAAGGCCGCCGGACGGCGCGAAAACCGCAACCGATCATCCTCTTCTTGTGGATCCATCCGCCCGCGCCGTTTCAGGCACGCTCCCTCCCGGACGCATTGCGAGTTTCCCATTGATCCGCGGCCAATTGCCACTACCATAGGTTTGGCCGAAAAAGAGGAGCTGAAACCGTGAGCCAATCGAGCCTTTTCATGTTATCGCAGCAGGAGATTCCGACGCATTGGTACAACATCATGGCGGATTTTCCGCAGCCGCCGGCGCCGCCGCTGCATCCGGGCACCAAGCAGCCCGCCGGGCCGCAGGATTTGGCCGCCATCTTCCCGATGAACATCATCGAGCAGGAAGTTTGCGCCGATCGCCTGGTGAAAATCCCCGATGAAGTTCGGCAGATTTATGGGTTGTGGCGGCCGACGCCGCTGCGGCGGGCTCTTCGCCTGGAGCAGGCGCTGGGGACGCCGGCGCATATTTATTACAAATACGAAGGCGTCTCCCCCGCGGGCAGTCACAAACCCAACACCGCCGTGGCGCAGGCGTATTACAACAAACAGGCGGGCATCAAGCGCATCGCCACGGAGACCGGGGCCGGGCAGTGGGGTTCGTCCCTGGCGCTGGCGTGCAATTTCTTCGGGATCGAGTGCGTCGTGTACATGGTGCGCGTCAGTTTTAAGCAAAAGCCGTATCGGAAAATTCTCATGCAAACCTGGGGCGCCACGGTTCATCCCAGCCCCAGCGATCACACGCAATTCGGGCGAAAAGTCCTCCAGGAAAACCCCGATCACCCCGGCAGCCTCGGCATCGCCATCAGCGAAGCCTTGGAAGACACGGTCACCCATCCCGGCACGAAATACGCCCTGGGAAGCGTGCTCAATCACGTGTGTCTGCATCAAACCGTGATCGGGCAGGAATCGATCAGGCAGATGGAGTTGGCCGGTGAAGAGCCCGACGTGGTGATCGGCTGCGCCGGCGGCGGGAGCAATTTCGCGGGCATCGCCTTCCCATTCCTACAGCGCAATTTACGCGATGGAAAGAAATATCGTTTGATGGCCGTCGAGCCGGCCTCATGTCCGTCGCTGACCAAAGGCGAATTTCGCTACGATTTCGGCGACACCGCGCAGATGACGCCGCTGATGATGATGTACACCCTGGGCCACGATTTCGTGCCGCCGGGCATTCACGCCGGTGGATTGCGATATCACGGCATGGCGCCCCTCGTCAGCCACGCCAAAAAACTCGGCCTCATCGAAGCCAGGGCGTACGAGCAAATCCCCGTCTTCGACGCGGCCGTTCAATTCGCCAGAACCGAAGGCATCCTCGCCGCCCCGGAATCCGCCCATGCGATCAAAGCCGTCATCGACGAGGCGATCGAGGCGAAAAACGAAAAACGAAAGCGGGTGGTCCTCTTCAATCTCTCGGGACACGGCTTTATGGACATGAGCGCGTACGAGAGCTATCTGGCGGGGAAACTGGCGGACGTTTGATGCTCCACGCTCCTAGGGCGTGGCATCAGGACGGAGCCTTGACGACGGGTTAGGAGTCATTAACATATACGGACGTTTCGCCGGTCGTTTCGGGCATTTCGTGGTTGGGCAGCGCTAAGGGCGCGGGAGGCGTTATGTCGGTCGCGGCAGGAACTTCGGCTTGTCCGTTGTGCGGGGGATTCGTCGGCGTTGGGGATAAGGAATGTGCCCACTGTCATGCGACGCCGCAGTGGCAGGATTACGCCCGGGCGATCGCATTTGCGCGCAAGGCGTTCGCCGGATGGCGTCAGCGCGGCATCATCGGTGAAAGCAACCACGAGCGGATGGAAAAGGTTTTGCTCGCCGATCGGCAATCCATTGCGGCCGCAGTGCAAGAGGCCCGCCCGTTCCCAAGCGATACGGGGCTCCCTTCCCAAACCGCTTGCTGGCGTTGTGGCAGGCCCGTGGCCGGTTTTTATTCCTATTGCAATACCTGCGGCGCTCCGTTGGGCACGGGTGCCGATACGCTGCGATATCTCGCCTTCGTTTCCAACGAGATCACCCGCGCCAGCGCGATCCAACTGACCTTGGCGCAAGCGCACGCCTGCGCCGCCGACGTTCGCGGACATCTGTACGCGATGCGCGCGGAGTTGGAGCGCGGCCGACTCAGCGCCGATCAATTGGCCTCCGAAAGACTTTCACGTTTGCGCGACCTGAAAGCCGGCGCGGCGCCCGCCGAATCCGGCCCCGCGCCCCAAGCACCTGTCGCGGTTGAATCTCCCCGGATTGTCTCGCCGCCCCCGCTCCCGCCGGCCAATCGTCCCACGGCCGTTCCACGCCGATCAATTCTGGAAATTCTGCTCGATCCACGAAGCATCCAATGGCTGCTGGCCAGCGGCGGGGTGCTGTTGGTCGTGGGTTTGGTGATCTGGCTGGCGAGCCTGGGGGTGTTCAAGAACACGCTGGTGGTGGCAACGTGCCTGGGCGCCGGGACGCTCGTCCTGCTGGCCGGCGGATGCGCGACCGTCAGGCTCACGCGCTATCAACTGGCGGGCCGGGCGCTGGCGCTTCTGGCATGTCTGGTCATGCCGCTAAATCTTTGGTTCTACCATGCCCACGGTCTGGTCACATTGGAAGGACATTTGTGGCTCGCCGCACTGGTTTGTTGCGTGTTGTATTCGGCGGCGGCGGCCATTCTGGAAGACCCGGTATTCGTGTACGTGTTGATGGCCGGCGTGGCGATGACGGGGTGCATGATCCTGGCCGATCTGCACAAGCTGATGCAGGTCGCCGCACCGTCCACCCTGCTGGTCGCATTGGGCCTGATCTCCCTGCACGCCGAGCGGGCCTTCGCCGAAGGAGACGGTCCGTTCTCGCGAAAACGATTCGGCATGGCTTGCTTCTGGTCGGCGCAAGGCCTTCTGGGCGCGGGCTTGCTCCTGCTCCTGGGAGCGCAACTCGTCGGTTGGATTCCGATGGCCATGTCCTGGCTGGATCAACGGCCGCTGATCGTGACCGATCCCACGCTGCGCCTTCTGGCCGTGGCCCTGGTCCTGGCCGGGGCGTACGCATACCTCTATTCCGATCTGGTGGTTCGACGCGTCGGCGTTTACGTCTATTTCGCCGCCTTCACGCTGCTGTGGGCGGAAGTGCTGGTCATCGATCTGGCGAAATTGACGAACCACCCGTCGGGGCTGATCGGAATATTGGCACTGACATCGCTGGCCGTGAATATCGTGCAGGCGCTGGTCTTTCGGAAGCCGGCATCGGAAAGCTCGTCGAAACTCGCCCGTCCGCTGCCAACGTTTGGGCTATTGCTGTCGAGCGTGCCGGTGCTGTTCGGCATTATTTTGCACGTCCGGGCGACGCGATTGGATGTTCACAACCTCTGGCCGTATTCGCTGACGTGGGCATACGTCGGGGCGATGGCGCTGACGGCGGTTTGCTGCCGCATTTCCGCGTACCTCCACGAGCGTTCCATGCCCCGGCTGGCCGCGGCCTATCTCTTCGCAACGGCGGCCGCGACGCTGGTCGGAGCGGCGGGATTGCTCTCCATGCTGGGGCTCAAGGCTTGGCCGGTTCAATCGCCGCTGCTCATGCTGATTCCTATCCTCTACCTGCTGGCGTCGCGGCTCTATCAGGGTCGTCCGGCCCAACGTCCGCTGGCCCAGGTTGCC
>JBEKXM010000134.1:0-9475 GCA_049512115.1 Tepidisphaeraceae bacterium
GTGGCAGTAAATCATCTAGTTCGGGTGCGCTGGAGCGATTTCGACGGGCCGTCGCACCGCTATCGGTTGCCAAATTAACCTGCGGCCTCAGCCAGTGAATATCCACGTGCGCGTGTCGAGCGGACACCAGGGCGTTACAAACAAAATCGCTATATCGCTTCGGATCGACCGGCTTGCGTTCCCCGATGACTGCACCGTCACCGTCAATTTTCGTCTGGATCGAACGAAGTCCATGATATTCCAGCGCATCCTTGCTGAAAAAGCAGAGTAAGGCAATGACAAAGAACCCTTCGTACGATGGAGAGCCGGCTCGGACGGCTTCCAAGATTTCCAAGACGTTTGTCTCAGGATCCGACGAAGTCAGTGCAGAACGGAGAGCGTACTGGAGGCCAGCAATTACGTAATTGCCTGGTACGTTAAGTTCTGTTCCAGCTTGGAATATTAACCGTAGTTCCTCAAGTGAATTGTATCCTGAAGCAAGCGCACCGACCCACAAATTCGACAAGAGAGCGTTTGGTGCTCCTAGTAAGTCACTCCAAGTAAGCTCAAAATGCCTCATGAGACTTAGTAGCAGGAACGCATCGCCTGATGTCCGGATTATTCCACGGATATCGAAGGACAACATCGGGATTGGACTCAGCCAAAAGGTGATCCATTGCTCATGCCTATCGCGTACAGAAGTGTCCGACCAAGTTCTTAAGAGTTCTGCAAGCTGAAGTTTGCCCCAATCGGAAGTAATTCGATGAATCTGGTCTTGTATGAGACCGATTGCGAGCGGATGCGACCGGTCGTCATGGGCATCGATAACGCGATCGATAAAATCTTCGAGATCCCCGCCGGGGACTGATCCGGCCCAGAAAAATAACACTGTATTCCAACGATCATTGTGGCGCTCCGCGTAAAGGCGAAGCTTGTCCAACCGCGCACCTCGCTCATCAACGTAACTGGCGTCAACGACAGCGCTTGCTACCAAAAATTCGGCAATGCTCTTATGGACGAAACTGTAAGTGCCAGGCCCAACCAAGAGCCCGCTTCTTTCTCGGAGTACGCGTAGCACTTCATCGACATCGTAGTTGCGGCGCGAATCGCGGAGGGATTGTCCAACGATTGATTTCATTTCGGCATCTCCCGCCTGTTCGATTTGCGCGAGATGAAATTCAAGAGCGATCCGAGTCAATACACGTGTCTTTTCCGCGGTCGTTAGCGATAGTTTCCCCGCTTGGATTCCGTAACGGTCGTCCCGAAGACCAAGCATTCCATTGACATATCGCTCGTAAAGCTTGGATCTTCCCTGAGGTAGTTCACCATCCAAATGGTGGACCATAAGCAGCGTTGAAAGCACGAGGGGATTGCAAAGGAGCGGTTGGATTACGGGCTCCTCCCTCCATTGTTTCTCCAGGGATTTCACATCGGCGTCGCGGCCAGCGTCGGACAGAAGCGGTGCAAACCGATACCAACGCTGCATGTAATCGATAGTTTGATCCTTGTCGAACGGAAGGATTTCAGCTTTAAACCATTCCCGACCAATGTCTTCTAAATGACTTGTGGTCAACGGTCGCGACGTAATGAGGATGGCACAACTTTCAACGAATAGATGCAGTTCCTTAATCCACTTAATTATGTCGTCGCGTCTGCCCGGTGGAACCTCGTCAAAACCATCGAGAACAATGCAAATCCACCCGGCCCTAATCCACGACCGCAATACGGTAGCGTCGATTTCTGCGGCCCAGTTGCTGCCCACTTCGTCATGAACCATAGAAAGCAGGCTGGGCAAAGCCTCCTCGTATTTCCGAAGTCGAGCGACGATCATCAAGCGATTCCCCATTGACAGCTCTTGAAACTGCAACCACTGGCTCCATGTGCTTTTGCCGGCACCGGGTGCACCGTAGATTAAACCGCGTATATCTCGGCGGGTTAGAAGGAGATGCTCTCGCTTTGTACAGGCCAAGATCGAAGATCGAGCGTCGTCGCGCCCATCTCGCGTCTTGAGCCACGGAACGACAAACATATCTTCCAATCTCGCGGGCATCGGTCGGTCTGCCCGCAGCCCGGCTATTTCAACATTGAATGTGATGCGTTGAAGCATGGATTGGCGCAGCTGTACAAGAAGCTCATCGCTGTGACCTCCTACGCGATGGCTGATCGCGTCCACTTTTTTGCTTAGGTCGCTCAACGTTAGTGCAATTTCGTCAAAGCGGCGGAATGATTCCCGCCAC
Source organism: Tepidisphaeraceae bacterium (assembly GCA_049512115.1). GTDB lineage: Bacteria > Planctomycetota > Phycisphaerae > Tepidisphaerales > Tepidisphaeraceae > PALSA-1353. Next base: position 2,217 of record JBEKXM010000134.1, read on the forward strand.
CCCTCGTGTTCCCACAGTTTCAACAGTGGAGGAAAGCCACAAACTAGATGTGCGATTCGGGGGAAGACCATTGAATAGACGTGCTCCATCTGCTCGTCCAGAATTGCGCGAGGCAATGATCTGCCACGATACATTTGGTCGAACAGAGTTTGGCCATCTAAAGATGATTCGAACAATTTGGCTGGCTCCTGCGTCCACGGCTTGAGTTCATCTTCGCACACCATTGCGAGCAATGTCTGTTGCCTTTTGTCCAAGCCTTCGGTGACGAAGAACTCTTCCAATGGCTCAATCACCTGAGCTATAGCGTTTTCAACCGAGTTTTCGACTCGAACCCGTGTCGTGAGTTTGTCTAATCCCTTAAGCGACTGACTTGAGACAGCGCTCAGCAAAAGCTGTTTCGCAAGATCAAACAAAAGAACGGTGCCGCCCATGGCTGTCTCCGATGAGTTGACCAGACGCAATTATGCTGCCGCGCCAAAAGCAGTACAAGGCAATGGACCATTTGTAGGAATTCTAAACTTGGTGCTTCGGCGGACCTCCTCAATACCCACTACGGCAAGCAATGCTCGCAATTGCTCTTCAAGTTCATCGGCCACGCCGACACCGACGCTGCTGACGACGTCGCCGCAGAGGTAGAACGTAACCTTATTGGCGGTCCACGGCCGTGTGGTATAAGCATCCCACAGTGCTCGGCCCTCCGGAGAGCCTTTGCATGCGGCAACCTGCCGGCCGTTGTGTCGGAACAGAAGGCGATGAACGCCGTTGCGCAATTGCAGGGATGCCACGGGTAAACTCCTATGCTTGGCCAATGCCACTGCAATTTTCTTACCAAATTGTTACCCAATGCCCCGTAGTTAGGGGCCACACTCAAAAAACCTCAGAAAAACAGGGGAAAAATCAACTGGGGAACTAGGATTCGAACCTAGACAAGCAGATCCAGAGTCTGCTGTGCTACCGTTACACCATTCCCCAAATACTCTCGGAAAATCCAGGCTCATCCGAGAGCGATAACACCGTACACCAAATCGCGTTTTGTTGCCAGATGCCATAGGACGGTTTGGCGGGGAGCGTGGCCAAAGGTTTTCGCAAGCTCGGAAGAACCCCCACCCCAACCCTCCCCCTGAGTACAGGGGGAGGGGGCAAAGGTCGGGTTCCGCGAAAAATTATGGCCGCACCCGACGGGGGTCTGCCCGGATTTCACGGCGAGGGTTCCGGGGCCAATTCGAACAATTCCGCGTTGATCGAGTCGGTGCGGATTTCGGCGGCGGCGGCGGCGGCGTCCTGGCGATCGTCCGTCAATGTGAACAGCGTGCTGCCGCTGCCGGTCATGCGGACGATTCGCCCGATCCTTCGCTCGATGCGACGTCTCAGTTCGCCCAATTCCGGCTGAAGTGAAAAGGCGGGGGCTTCCAGATCGTTGACCAGGACTTTCAGCAATTCGCCGGAGGGCAATTTCGTCCAGGCGGCCCAATCGGGCTGATGCGTGATCGCCTGGCTCGATCCCAATTTCATTTCGTCGAATCGCCGATAGACAGCGGCGGTGGACATCGAAAGTTTGGGGAAGAACAACACCGCGAATTTCGCCGCGGGTTTGTCGATGGGCATCACCCGTTCCCCGCGGCCGGCGCAGACGCTGCTGGGGCCGTGCAAGAAGAACGGGACGTCGCTGCCGAGCCGCGCGCCGATTTCAGCCAGTTGCTCAATCGAAAACTTCAAATTCCAGAGTTGATTGAATCCGATGAGGGCGAAGGCGGCATTGGAGCTTCCTCCGCCCAGGCCGCCGCCCATCGGGACGTTTTTTTGCAGCGTCACGTCGGCTCCACGATTCTCGGCCAGCGCATATCCCGCTCGGACGATCAGATTGGTTTGGTCCACCGGGACGTCCGGCCGATCGCATTTCAATCGGATTCCGGGCTTGTCCGCGGCGATCATCTCGATCGTGTCATGCAACCCCACGGCGCACATCCAACTCAGCAGGGGATGAAATCCATCGGCGGAGCGCGGCCCGATGCGCAGATGGAGGTTGATCTTGGCCGGCGAAAGGATTCGCATCGTTCACTTGCGGCGAAACAGGCCTTCTTCGCAACTCAGCACGAACCGTTCGGCGCAGGCCTTGAGGTCTTCCCACTTCTGTCGGATGCGGTCGGCCTCCTCGGCGTTCACCCGCTGGTCGTCCTCGAGCGATTTGGTGACGGCTTCCAAAAGCTCGCTGAAATCCCGCACCATCTCGCGGGTTTCGTCGAAGATGGTCTCGTCGGGACTCTTGCGCAGATCGGGAACGGGATTGGCGGCGAAAAATCCGCCGGCCTCGTTGCAAAGCCAGCGAATGAGGCGGATGTCTTTCGTCAGGAGATAGAGTTCGCGGATGCGATCCAACGGATTCTTGGCCCCGGAGGCTTCGGGGTCATCGTGCTCGGCGGGAGGCTCGCACCATTTGTACACCAGCGCGGAGGAGACCTTCAGCCCGGCGGCCACGGCCTTGACGCCCAACTCTTCCACGGCGTTGCGGATGGTTTCGTAGGATTTCATGCCCGCAAATTGTAGCCGACGCGGGCGGTTCGTATATTGGGCGGAAGGTGATTTTTGTTAATGGAGGTTCGGTCGTGCCGCGATATTGGTGGAATCTTCCTCTGGTTGTGCTGGCGTGGCTGCCGATCGCGCTGGCGGATGCGCCGGCCACCGGGCCGTCCGGTGGGGGAATACTTGGGCCGACCGATGTGTTCAGGGTGTTCTTGCAGGATATTCAACGCGGCAATTCTGCGGACCTGGCCAGGCTTTGCTCGGCTCGAGGCGAGGATGCCAAAGGGGTGGTGCGGGATTTTCAGGCGGTGGCGTCGGCGATGGAGTATTTGCGGACGGCCGTGAGCCTTAAGTTCGGCCCGGATGCCTGGGCTTCTGTTTTGCCGTCGCTTCCAACGCCGGCCGATTTGGATGACGTTACGCAAACCATCACGGGTGACCAGGCCCAACTGACCGGCGCCAACATCTCGACGATGCGGATGATCCGCGTGCAGGGGTCTTGGAAACTCGATGTTGACGCGCTGCTCCAGAGCGACGACGCGCCCGCGAACATTCATTGGTTGTCCGCCATGGCCCAGGCGATGCGCCGAACCGCCGACGACATTGCTACGGGGCGGCTGACAACGGCGGCGGCCGCCGCTGAGGCGATGGCCGCGCGAGAGCAAGCCATACCCGACGCTCCCACCACTCAGCCCGCAACCCGGCCGTGACATGGCCCAGACCAAGCAACAAATCCAATCGCTCCTCGCTGGCGCCGGCGCCAAGCCGCGACGGCGGTTCGGTCAGAATTTCATGATCGACGGCAACCTGGTGCGCATCGTCGCCGATGCCGGGCAGATTGCTCCCGGCGATCTGGCCATCGAAGTGGGGCCGGGGACGGGAACGCTCACCGAGGAGCTTCTGGCCAGAGGGGCCAACGTCCTGGCGGTGGAAATCGACCGCGCTCTGGCGGAGGTTTTGCGCAAACGCTTCGCACAGGCGGGCAATTTCACGTTGATCGAAGCCGACGCCCTGATGGGCAAACATGCGCTGGATGCTCGGATCCTTGCGGCCATTGGGCGGGAGAAATCGGCGGGGCGGCCGGTTCGGTTGGTGGCGAACCTTCCCTACAACGCCGCTTCGCCGCTGATCGTCGAGGCGTTGATCGCGGGCGTGGATTTGCTGGCATTCACGGTGCAGAAGGAGGTGGCGGATCGGCTGCGCTCGGGGCCGGATTCCAAGGAATATGGAACGCTGTCGATCGTCGCGCAGCTTCTTTCGCGGGTGGAGGTCGTTCGCACGTTGCCGCCGCAGGCGTTTTGGCCGATGCCGAATATCGAATCCGCGCTGGTGCAAATGACCCGCCAGGACCGCCTGGGAGCCCATGCCGCCGCATTTGGCACCTTCATTCACCGCATCTTTTCCGCGCGCAGAAAAACCCTGCGCAATGCCCTGACGATGGCGGGAGTGGATGCAGATAGGGTGCTCGCTGGCGCGGGGATCAGTGGGGTGGCGCGACCGGAACAAATTGCGCCGGCGGAATTTCTGAGGTTGTTTGACGCGATTGGCCGGCAGGCGGAAATCCGAAATCCGAAATTCGAATGACGAATCAAACCCGAATGACCAATGACAATTGACCAATTCGTCATTCGTCATTCGGATTTCGGGCTTTCGCGAATTATCAATTCGTCGCCGACGCTTGTCTCGCCAGCATGCTGGGCGGAACAATCCCGGCCATGATGGAGCTATTCACCTTCGATTCGTCGATCTGCTGGGCGTCGGTGGGTTCGATGACGCGCAGGCTCAGTTGCGGGTCGGTTGTGGGCTCACCGTTGATGCCGATGAATTGGCCCATGAGGGCGGTGATTTTGGCGTCGCTGGTGCGCACGTAGATTTCGGTGCGTCCGGTGGCCGGATCAACCAGGCGATAGAGCGTTCCGCCGCCGACCTGTAGGCTGGAGGGCTGCAAGGTTCCGACCGCGACGAAGACCTGGATTTGCGACTGTTTGAGACGCTCGGCCAATTCCTGCTGCTCGGCCTGCAAGGCGAGTTGACGTGCGGCGGCGAGTTTTTCCAGCCGCTGGACCTCGATCAGTTTCGCCTTGTTATCGAGACGCGCCTGGAGCGTGGCGATGCGGATTCTCACAACGCTCTTCAACTCATCGGATAACTGGTCGCTCTTGGCGATGGACTGATAGCTGGCGATAAGCTGGTCAATGGGCTGGGAGTCGAGGGGCTGCTTGCTGACATCGGAGAACTTCGACTCGAATTGAGCGAAGAGTTCTTCGGGGCTGGGCGGCGGAGGCGCCGCCGCCACCGGTTGTGTTGACGGCGCCGCGGCCAGGGCTGATGGGTTGGTCGTTGGGGCGGCGGCCACGGGCGACGACGGGGCGGTGGTGGGGGTGCTGGTCAGAATGGCATTGGCGGCGTCGATTTGCGGGTTGGGGATCGCCGCGCCCGGCGCCGGCGGATTCTGTGCCGCCGGCGCTGCCGGTTGTGGGTTTGCCGTGTCCGGATTGGCCGCGAGGGCTGGATGCGCAACCGTCACGAAATCCTTCTTGACGTACAGATACGCCCCGGCCGGTGGTTTGATCTTCAGGAATTCTTCTTCCTTACCGATGATCTCGACCTGAGCGCCGGCGTCCAGATGGGTTTGCACCGTGGTCTTCATGGCGTTGGTCAGGCTGCCGGCGCGAACGTTGACGTTGTTGCGATTGATCTTGCCGATGGCGATGTCGCCGGGGTGATCCACGAAAGCGGCGTTGACGTAGGAAAAGCTCCCATCCGGCGGAAGGATTTTGAGCCAGTCGAACTTGATTCCGACAACGGTGACCGCGGCGCCCTTGGACAATTCCTGGGTGGGGTAATACCCCTCGCCGGGACCGCTGCGGACGTAAACCGAATCGACGTTGATAACCCCGTCGATCTGGTAGCGTGAATTGGCGACATTCGGCTGCGGTATGGCATCCTGAGCCAGGGCATTTAGGCCAGGGACAACCGACAGCGCGACGGCAATAATGATAAATCGGAAGGACATTGCAGCACCTCCATGTGCGAGTGGGCAATCCATTACCCGGCTCAGCTTTTAAGCCGGATTTTGCGTTTCTGGGGGAATAGGATACCGCTCGCCGTTGAAATGTAAAGGGGGAGGCACGCACATTATTGCGCGTCCGCGCAATAACGGCATCAAATCGCCTCGGAGGCGGGGCGAGTCGCCCGGAAAACGCGGTCCCGCACCGCATCCCACTCGGATTCGTCCGGCGGCGGCTGCACCCAGATCGCATCGGCGTGGCGATCGTCCGCTTCACGCAACGCCGCGTAGAGTTGCCGGGCGTATTCCTCCGCGGAGGACGGCATTTCGATGATCGCTTCTGGCTTGCACCATTTTCTCAGCCGGCGCGCCACCTCCGTTCCGCGGATTATCAGGAATATCGCATTTCCGCCAGGCGGGCCGGAAAATGAAGCTGAAAGAAGTTTCATGTCGGCATCGGCCAGGCGAAAGGCTGGTGTCGAAGGAGAGTAATGGACTAGCTGTTGGCCGGGACTTCGGGCGGGTTTGCGGTCGTCGCCGGCGGCCATGCGAATCTCGACGGGACCGATCAATTCCACCAGACGCTGTTGGCTGACGGCGCCAAGCCTCAGAATCGCCGGCTGGGGCGACGAAAGGTCAACCACCGTTGATTCGATTCCCACCCGGCATGGGCCGCCGTCAAGGATCAGGTCCACCTTGTCGCCCAATTCCCGGCGGACGTGATCGGCCGTTGTGGGGCTGATGCGAGTGGAACGATTGGCGCTGGGGGCGGCGATGGGGCCGGCAAATTGCCGAAGCAGTTCCAGTGCGATGGGATGATCCGGGCAGCGGATGGCCACCGTCGCCAGGCCGGCTGTGGCCTCGGGCACGATTTGAGAGCCTTTGGGCAATACCAGCGTGAGCGGGCCGGGCCAAATCGCCCGCGCCAAACGCTCGGCCGATTCCGGCCAATCCGCCACGTATCGCCTGGCTACCGGAACGTCCGCCACGTGAACGATCAACGGATTGCCGCTGGGCCGGCCCTTGACCGAAAAAATCTTCCCCACGGCTTGGGCGTTCGTTGCGTCCGCGCCCAAGCCATAGACCGTTTCCGTGGCAAACGCCACCAGCCCACCGGAGCGTAGAATCTCAACGGCTCTTTGAATCTCGGCACCGCGGTGCATCAGTGGTGATCATAATCATGATCGCCGTGCGAATCATGGTCGCCGTGCGAATCATGATCGCCGTGCCAGCCGGGTCCGGGGTGGTCTCGATCGTCGCCATGGCCAATGCAGCCGGCGAAAAAGAGCGGTGATGCAAAAACGAATGCCGCGATCAAAAGAATCAGGATGCGCCTGTAATTGGTCATTAATGCAATATAGATCGCGCCATTGCGGTTGATAACGGGCAAAATGGCGTGATTGTTCCCGATAAATGAGGCCGTGGCCTACATGATGGATCACGTCGCTTCGACAAGCTCCTGATCCTTCAGCCATTGGGTTGCCTTCTGGCCGTCGGTGCAGATCACAAAAACTTCCTGCACGGTCCCCGTCCCCAGATACAAACACTTGAGCCCCGCCCCCGTCTGATATTGCAGCTTAAGCTTGAACTTCACCGCCCCCTTCCCCCGCCGCACCTTGATCCTCCCCGGCACGATCCGCGAAACGAACGGGCATTCCTTGGCGATTCGATCCAGAATCGCATCCAACCCCGCCACGCGCCCATGCTGCCGTTTGATCCGGCCGAATTT
>JBEKXM010000135.1:0-10627 GCA_049512115.1 Tepidisphaeraceae bacterium
TGTTCGTGGAATTCATGGGCTGGCCGTCGGGGGAGGGCATTGCTGGCGGCCGGTAGCGCGCAGCATCAACGCGGACGGATTCGGGATCAGAATCGTCCCCGTTTCAAAAGCCCAGTTTTTTCCAAAGCGCTTCCTTGGCGCGCAGCTTGATGCCGGTGTTATCCGGTCTGTTCAGTTCGTTAAGAACGTCGTCCTCGCTGGCCAGACCCTGGAGATACAGCGACATCAGCATCACCCGCCACTTGGTCGGTTTCGCCCCGGTCAGGGTGTTGAGCATCAGGCAGCAGATCACCGCGGCGTAGACCTGGATCTGAATCCCTTCCAGGCGCGTGCTCAGCAGGTGCCGGCAACCCAGGGTTTGCTTGAAGAAGCGGAAGAAGATTTCGATCATCCAGCGATAGGCATACAAAAACGCGATGATGTGCGCCGGGACATCCAACAGGTCGGTGACGATCCGCAGCACGCCGTCGCTGGTGGGGCCGGTCTGACCGACGCCGTGGCGTTTGCCCTTGCCCCGTTTTTGATGAGGCGTGCAGGTGACACAGATCAATCGCGTCGGATGATCCGCCCGCTCGCCGGGCGGCTTGCTCAGACCCATCGACACGACCTGATCGGAAAGGACCCCCGCGTCCAGCGCCTGCTGATCCAGCGGGCGATTCTCAATGAGGTCATACGCACTGTTGTCCCGCACCCGGCAGACATAGCTGCTCCCGGCGGCTTGGATGTCGTTCCACAGGGTGAACTGCGCGTACCAGCGGTCCATCACGTAGGTATGACCCGCCGACAGATTTCGGCGAAGCACGCTCTTCTCATCGCTCCTGCCGGTGTTCTTCGGCTCGGTGATCTCCCACGCCCCAGGCACGTGATGATCCACCTCCAGTTGCAGATGCAGCCGCCAGGCATGGCTGTGCCGGCCGTCTCCCAGCGGCAAAAACATCGCCTCGGCCACGGTGCACAACGTCTGAATCACCGTCGAATCCACCAGCGTCAGCTTGCCCGGCAGGTCCTTGAGCAACGCCGCACGCCCCACCGGCAGCAAACCCTTGGCCAGTTGATCCACCACCGCCTGCAGCATCGACGGATCAAACACCCGGCAGCTTTCGCTGAAACTGCCCAGTGAAAATCGCTTGATCCCCAGCCGCGCCTGAATCTGGGGCAACTCGCTCACCTTCTGCAAGGTTCGCATCGAATCGATCATGGGATTGAACAGATAGAGCAGAATCAGCAGCACGTAGTCGTCGAAATGAAGCTGGCGATTGGCCGCCTTGTCCCGATCGCAGCCCGCACTATCGTGCCGAACGGGATTGGTCGCGTCCCGTTCAGTTCGGTCGCCGACGGCAGAACATGGTAGAATGCTGGAATGCCTACCGCACACGCATCGGAACCGATTCCCGATCCGGCGTCGGGAATGGAACGATGGAACGGATGAAAGCCCTCACCCGCCGATTGCTGGTCGTGCCCAAGAAGTCGCTAGACAAATCGCTGGCGAAAGAGCGAATTAAGAAGAAACACAAATGAGCAGCACGCCTGTCGGCCCGACGACGCCAAATCCGCGCCAGATATTTCTCGTTGCCGAACAATTCTATCGAATAGTTGGCATCGTCCTTAAAGAGATGCTTCCAGAGGACCGGGCTCAGATTGTCATGGAGGGGGATACTCCATATAAAATCGCGCCAATCATCGCCATGTGTGCCTTCTCCTTTGAATTATATTTGAAGTGCCTGATTGTCCTTGATGGGGGAGCGCCACCACGGCTTCACGACCTGGAGAAATTGTTCGCGCAACTGAATCCGCGCCGAAAGGCGGAAGTTGAAGAAAAATACGATGAGGAACGGCGAACTAGCCCGCTGTCTGGGGGAGACGATTATTCCGCAAATCGGGTACTTGCCCGGTCAAAGGAAGCATTCGAGTCGCATCGTTATATCTACGAGTTTGAAAATCCGCGGAGTGCAGACTCGTGGATGTGCCAAAAATTGGCCAACGTGGTGCGCGACATCATCATCAAACAATGCCCAGAATGGCTTCCTCCGCCCTTCCAAGCTGTGCCGGGTTAGCCAAGTATATTGTTGCCTTATTTTGGACCCTTTAGCTAATTGAAATAGAACGCGAATCACCCTCGAATTTTTTCCTTGCGAGCCGGCAACCGTTAGGTTATTGTTTGGCAACCGTGTCGTACAATGGCCCATCTTCGCCTGCCCATTTCCCTCCCGATCGCCTGTTCACCTGCTCCCCTGTTCACCTGTATCGCGCCGCGAGGGGGGAGGGGGGGTGGATGGGACATTTTGGGACATCTTGTGACATTTTCCGACGCAAAATCAGAAAAACCGCCCCGCTTTCGCGACAGGCAAAATGGCGGATAAGGCAACAAGATCTTCATGCTCGAAGTTGATTCACAACCCATTGCCTCTTGCTTCTTGGCGTCCTCGGCGGCTTGGCGGTTCAACTTTTCCCTTCTGTTTCTTTGCACGAATGCGGTTGCCGTGGAAGAGTTTGGAACTTCCGGAAGTTTGGCGCGTCCAACGACGCTGGGGAGGGATTCTTCTCGCATTGGAGTGAAACATCATGATTCTCAAACGAGCATTGGTGTGGGCGGCGGTGGTGTGCGGGCCGGTGGCTATGGCAATTGGCGCGGATGCGGCCCCGCCGCCGCAGGCTGGGTTTTCGTTGACCATTTACAGCAATGCCGATCCGGCGTCATTTGATCCGCAGGATTACGTGCGGCAGCAAACGCTCAATTCGTATTACGCGCAGCAGAATCCGCTGCCGGGGTACGGGGTGGTGCGCGAGAATCGCCAGATTCAACTCAATCAGGGCGAGAATATCGTGAAGTTCACGGATGTGGCCGCGGAGATCGATCCGACCACGGTGTCGTTTCAGTCCCTGACATCGCCGGCGGCCGCCAGCGTCCTGGAACAGAATTATGAATATGATCTGGTCAGCGCGGATAAGCTGCTGGACAAGTATCTCGGCAAGGAGATTCGGGTCGTGCGGCGCGGCGCGGCGGCAAATGGGCCGGCGGAAACACTCGCGGGAACGTTGCTCTCGTTCGATGCATCCAACCTGGTGCTCCAGGATTCAGCCGGCAAGGTTCAAGTCCTTTCGCGCGGGCCGGAGATTGAAGACATCGAGCTGGCCAAGTCGGATGAGGGATTGATCACCAAGCCCACGCTGGTTTGGAAGATCAACAGCAATCAAACTGGGCCGCAGATGGCGCAGGTGACGTATCAGACCGGCAGCCTGACCTGGCGAGCGGATTACAATGTGACTGTCAATGCAACGGATGATGCGGCCGACATCGGTGCGTGGGTGACGATCGTCAATCAGAGCGGAGCGGCGTTTGGGGACTCGAAATTGAAACTGGTGGCCGGCGACGTGCAGCGGGTGAAGCCGCCGCAGAACGTGTATGGCGCCAGCCGTTTGGCGATGAGCGACGCGGCAGAAGCCGCGGCGCCGGCGGGTTTCGCGGAAAAGGCGTTCTTTGAATATCACCTTTACACCCTTGGCCGCACCACTTCGCTGGCCAACAACAGCACCAAGCAAATCGAGTTGTTCGCACCCAAGACCGGGATTCCGATCAAAAAGACCTTCGTGTATTACGGCGTTCCGGAGCAGTTGAGGTTTTTTTCGCCTGACAATCCCAATATGGACCAGAACCTGGGGACGGATTCCAACAAGAAGGTGGATGTTTATCTGCTGCTGACCAACAGCGAAAAGAACGGGCTGGGGATTCCCCTGCCCGCGGGCCGCATCCGCGTTTACAAGCACGATCCCGACGACAACGCCCAGGAATTCATCGGCGAGGACGTCATTCATCACACGCCCAAGGACGAGGACGTGATGGTCAAGCTCGGCAGCGCGTTCGACATCGTCGGCGAGCGGCGGCAAACGGAATTCAACGCCAACTATAACGGCCACGTCGTCACCGAATCGTTCGAGATCAAGCTGAGGAATCATAAGAAGGAGCCGGTGCACGTGATCGTGAAGGAAAACCTGTATCGCTGGATAAACTGGGAAATCACGGCTTGCAGCGATACCTGGCAGAAGCAGGACTATCGAACCATACACATCCCCGTCGACGTTCCGGTGGATGGGGAGAAGACGGTGACTTATTCGGTGAAATACACATGGTGAGCAGAAAACGGGACGGGTCCAATTATGCGGGTGGGCGGAAATTGGACCTGTCCCGTTTTTCAGGGTTTCCGGGCGAAGCCCGCGCGGATGTAATCGTTGACGGCCTGTGCGGTGAGGCGGTTGTCCCAATGTCCGCGGCGCTGGTCGCGGGCGGCGATGAGAAAGCCTTCCAGCGTGGCGTCGGGCAGGCCGATTGATTTGGCGTAGCTGGCAATGTCGCGGGAGGGATCGATGAATTGAAATTTCGATGCGTCCGGGGTTTCGCCGGTTTGCGCTATCCAGCCTTGCAGGTCCATGTCGTGGTCGGCGATGCGGAACGGCTTGGGCAGGCCGGATGTGTAATGATTGTTCCGGAAGATGTAATCGTTCTTCCAGTCCTTGAGGAAAACGAGGGGGTTGAGTTTTTGTTCGAAATCGTTGTCGTGGACGATAAGCCCCTTGGGAGGAGATACGACAAAGAATGCGGGGCCGGCCCAATCGTAGACGATGTTATTGCGGAATTCGCCGCGCGTGGGGGCGGGTGTGCCGCTGGTACCTTCGGGCTTGAAGGCCAGGCCCTCCTGGCCGTTGGTCTTGTCGGGCTTGTGGGCGACGATGTTGCCCTCGCACAGAACGGTGAAGCAGTTGAGGAATTCAAGGCCCTGCCCGCGCGGCATGTCGGGGGCGATGGAATCGGCATCCAACACGACGTTATCGCGGGCCACCGAGGGGGAATAGCTCACAAAAGCGGCCAGAGGATTTTTCAGGAACAAATTGTTTTCCAGCAATCCGCCGGGACGCAATTGGCAGCCGTGGCTGGCGGCGCGGGCGACGATGTTATCGCGGACGATGATATGGCGATCCTCGCCCATGGCGCCGTGCTGGAGATACATGTTGTGGTTGAACATGGTTTTCCCCGCGCCGGGCAAATGCTCGGTCCAGCCGTTGTGATCGAAGAGGTTCTCCTCGATGAGGACGTTCTGAAAATCCTGAAGATAGATTCCGGAAGACATTCCAAATGCCCAGGAATCGAGGATCTGGCATCGGCGAATGACCAGGGTGTCGAAGAGGTCGTCGCGGACCCCTTGCAGGTTCAGGCCCATGCCGAAATCACGGCATCGGCAATCTTCGATCCATAAAAACCGGCCCGCGCAGACCAGCCCGATGCCGAAATTCTGACGATCGCTCATTTTTTTGGCGTTGAAGGTTTTGGCCGATGGATCGCGGGTGTCGGCGAAAAGATCGAGGCTTTGCAGGACGAGGAATCTGGGCAGAACGTGGGCCCCGAGGCTGAGATGCGAGCGCAGGACGGGCCGGGGAAGCCGGGTGTTGCCGTAGGCGCCGATAATCAGGGGTTCGAAAGAGCTGCGGCCCTCGACCTCAATGTTGGCGTCGAGATTGGCGGCGGCAAATACGTCGCCGCGGTTGAAGAGAATCCGATCGGGAAATCCGTTTCTCACGAGAGAGAGGGCTTTTTGAAGCGATCGGACGGGCTGGAGCATGCCGTCATTGAAATCGCTGCCGTCGGAACTGCTGACGAGAATGATCCTGGCGCCCTGGCCGAGGGGAAAGACAGTGAAGCCGCTCTGGTCGCGGTCGAACATTTTGACCCAACGGGCGGCGGGGTTGGGAGGTTCCTGGGGCTGGGTGGTTTGCGCGAGGCAGGCGGCGCCGCGGAGAATGGCGAAAAAGGCGAAGACCGCGATGGGGCGATGAAGGTTCAACGATCCAATCCACCGCGCAGCTCGGGCCGCTTTTTCTTCGGCGCCGTGGCCGATGGCGCGGGGGCGGCGGTGTCCTCGGGTGGCGCGGCCTGCTTCAGGCTGAAGGACATCCGCCGGGCCGCGGGATCGACCGACAGCACGACCAGGCCGACGGTATCGCCTTCCTTGACCACCTCGGCGGGCGACTTGATTCGCCGATGACTGATCTCGCTGATCGGCAAAAGGCCCTCGATGCCTTCTTCGACTTCGATGAATGCGCCGAAACTTTCGATCTTGGTGACGCGGCCGGTGACCGTGGAACCAACGGCGTATCGCGCCGCGGCATCGTTCCAGGGATCGACGCCGCGCGCCTGCTTGAGGCTGAGGCTGAGCTTTCCGGTTTCGCGGTCGATTTTCAGGATTTTCACGTCAACGACGTCGCCGACTTTGACGACCTCGCCGGGATTTCGCACGCGGCGGAAGCTGATTTCACTGACGTGGAGGAGGCCGTCAACGCCGCCGAGATCGACGAACGCGCCGAAATCCATCACGTTGCGGACGGTGCCGCGGCGGACCTGGCCTACGGCCAGCTCTTCCATCAGGTTTTTCTTTTGCTCCTCGCGCTGGCGTTCCAGAATGTTTCTGCGCGACAGGACGATGTTCCGACCTTGCCGCTCGAACGCCGTGACCTCCGCGGTCATCTTTTGGTTGATGAATTGGGACAAATCCGGGACGTGATAGATATCCACCTGGCCGGCGGGCATGAAGGCGCGCATGGTTTTGACGGCGAGTTCGAGGCCGCCCTTGTTCACGCCGGTGACGGTGCCCTCGACGATCTGGCCGACCTACAGCGTCTCCCAGGAGACGTTCGCCGCGGCCGAGCCTTTGCAGGAGAGGATGAGCAACCCCTCGGCGGAGTCGTAGCGTTCGACGTTGAACTCCAATTCCTGCCCGATCTGCGGCGGCTCCTGGAATTGAAGCAGCGGGACGATGCCCTGGCTCTTGCCTCCGAAATCGACAAAGACATCCTCCTTGTCGATGGAGACGATTCGTCCGCGGCGGACGCCCTTTTCGGCGGGGTGTTCGGCGGCGGCCGGCGGCTTGTTGAAGCCGTACAGATCGTCCATCGAAGCGCCGCCCAATGCCGCGTCGATCTGGGCATCGAGCTTGGCATCGGCATCGGGCCGGAATTTTTGCTTGTAGGGATCGTCGGCTTGGTTGCTGGCCATGGGTCCTTTCGACAAGATCGCGAACGGGACAGTGTATCGGAGATGCATTATCGCAGGAAGATCAAGCCGATGGCGCCGGAGGCGGCGATCAGCCAGGTCGTGTTTACGTTCAAAGCCAAGATCGCCCAAAGTGTTGCGGCCATGATGGCGAGGGAGGTCCAGGCATGGGGTGGTTGAATTGCCTGCCAAGCCATGAGGATACAAGTTGCGGCGATGAGTCCGACGACGGCGGCGTTCATGGAATCGAGGGCGGCGCGGGCCGGGGGGCTGCGACGAAGACGGTCGATGGAGGAACCGATGGCGGCGATCAGAATGAACGCGGGGGCGAAAATGGAGGCGGTTGCGGCCAGGGCGCAGCCCGTTTCCATGGCCCATCCCCCGCCGAAGGGGTGGTGTCCCAGGACAAATCCGACGAACGTCGCGGTGGTAAGCAATGGGCCCGGGGTGATCTGGCCAACCGCGACGGCGTCCAACGTTTGCTGTGTCGTGAGCCAATGCCGTTGATCGACGAAGGAGGTTTGCAGGTAGGTGACCAGGACATATCCGCTGCCGAACAGGGTCGCGCCGATTTTGAGAAACAGAAGGGCCATGAGGAGGGGGCCGCCGACGGTTATGGCCGCCAGGGCGCCAAGAGGGTGCAGGGCGATTGAGCGGGCGATCGAGTTCTTGGGCGAAGGCCAATTTGTCCTCAGCAGTCCGGCGAGCGCGGCCAGGGCGAGGATTGCCAGGTCGCCGAAGGCCCAGCGTTGTTGGTGATTCAGCCACTCGCCTAGGGCCGCAAGAATTGCGACGGTGATGCCGAAGGGATTTTTCACCGCTGAGCGGGCGAGTTGCAGGGCGGCGGCGGCGATGATTGCGACGACGGCCGCGCCGACGCCGCGAAGAATTCCATCCACTTGCGGCAGTTGGTGGTAATTCACGTAGAGCCAGGCGATGGGGAGGATGATCAAGACCGCGGGAAGAATGAAGCAGGCTCCGGCGAGGAGCATTCCCCGCCAACCGCCGCGAAGCCTGCCGAGGGCGATGGCCAGTTCGGTGGAATTGGGACCGGGGATGAAATTGATGGCGGCAAGGAGATCGAGGAAATGTTGGCGATCGAGCCAGCGTCGGCGGTGGACAAGTTCCTGTTCCATCATGGAGATATGGGCGGCGGGGCCGCCGAAGGCGGTGAAGCCAAGCAGGAGGAAATATCGCGCGATTTCGCCCAATGAGCCGGCTGAAGTGCTCGCGTTGTCAGAGATCGAGGATGGGGTATCCGCCACGGTTATCCTTGCATCAATCCTAATGGCTTTCCCGGCTTGCGGGGTCAGTGACAGAATTCTCTCGCAAGACTACACAAAACTTGCGATTTTTTCCTGAACACGGTTGAATGACCGACCGATTGTGGAGTATTTGTTCGCGGAATCGAAAATATGATTAATAGGCGCATAGACTCGACGAGGTAATACCAGCGGGAGGGTCTCGGCTGTGGCAAAATCAATTGCGGAATGGATGCGGGAAGGGGAGGAGCTCTATCAATCAGCCCTGAAGCAGTACGAGGAGGTGGATGCCCAACTACAGGAATTAGAAAAAATGTTGGTACAGAAGCAAGAGGAGGTAAACCAGATCGCTCAGGTGATTGGTAAGCCGTTGGTGGAGGGCAATCGACGGTTGACGGCGCAGCTGGTAGATGACCACGGTCCGTTATCGGTTCCGAATTCTCCCTCCACGATTGCGCGCGCCCTGACGGGGCGTAACCTTGGCAGGTGATCGCACCATAGGAGAGTATGTAAAGGCCCTCAGCCGGATGGATCAACGCGGAAAAGAAGAAAAAAGCTCGCCATCTTGCTACCATTGCGGAAGATTTTAATATGACCAGAGTTCCCGAAAGGCTTGAGGGCTGAATCTTATGTATATTTAGCTTGCCTTTGTTTTGGAGCGGCGCAGTTTTTGGCTACACATGATGATTGGGACATGAGAATTGTATTTTTTTGATGACGGTGGGGGCTGGCAGCACGTGCGACTTGCAAAAAGCGTCGCCTTTGGTTGGGAGTAACGAAAATGATAGACAGGCGTGCGATCATGCGGATCCAACTCGATGCGGGAGCCAAGGAAGAGTTGGATGAACTGTGCGACAAGCGTGGAATGACCCAAATCGCCGTGATGTCGCGACTTGTCGGGTGGTTCGTTAAGCAGGACGACGTGATTCAGACCGCGGTGATGGCATCGCTGTCAGAGCCGGCGATGCGGCACCTCGCAAAACAATTGCTGAAGCAATTGGCGTCGCAAAGGAAGAACTCAAAATAGCGATCGCCTGATAGAAAATGGATCTTATGACCAAGTGGGTAGCACGAATGGCACGCTTCCAAGTCATTTAATCTAAGGATGATACAACATGGCCAACCCGAATCCTTCACGTCGCGTGATCATGCGGATCGAACTGTATCCTGAGGCGAAAAAGGGCCTGGCCGATCTGTGTGATCGGCTGGGAATGACCCAGATTGCCGCCACGAGCCGTGTAATCGAGTGGTTCACCACTCAATCCGATGTCGTTCAGGCCGCCATCCTCGGGCTCTATCCCCACGATATCCGAGCCGAGGTCGCCGAGATCATCTTAAAGCGCATGGCCACTGACCATAAAAAGAGTTCTAAGCAGCACCTCCATATTCCTTGAGCTACGCCGGTCAGCCATTCATCCATTTATGGCTGATTTTGTAGGCCGCTTGAGGCCTTAATGCTTCATCCGTAGCCGTCTATATACATGAATCAAAATCTGGGGTCAAGGGCGAGGCAGAGTTTTCGACACCGCCAAGTCCGCCGTATCCACGGGGGTTTCGGGGATTTCAGGCCCTTCCAAGCGGGATGTTTTTAGCTGCTCGATTCCGCGGAGGATGTCGGCGGCGGAGCGAAAGGCGGGGTTGGCCGGGTTGGCGGGCCGAAGGATCTGGTCCGTCAATCCCGACAGGAGCCGGGCCTCGGAACTCCGCTTGTCGAAGCGAATCAGGTCTTTCAGATCGGGGTTGGCATGGGGCGAACTGATCTGAACGGCGAGGTAAAAGCAATCGACGGCCTTGTCGACTTTGTGCAGCCCGCCGCTGATCGCCTCGCTGGTGACCTGGCCGGTTCGAGTCATGCGAAACAGCATCCGTTGAATTTCGCTGGTTCGCATCAGTTCCTCAAAAAGACTCGACAGCAAGGGACTCTGCTTGAGGTTCTCGTCCACGCGCACGGCCGATCCGAAATCGACGAACCCAACCCCGGCGGGCGTGACCACAAAATTGTCCAGCCGCAAGTCGAGGTGCATGATCCCCACGTCGTCGTGCAGGGCGCGGAGCAAATCGGCGCTCTGCCGGGCGAATTCCAACTGGCTCAACGGTTGGCCGCCGTTGCGGAGCCAGCTTAAGTGCAATCGTTTGGCGAACCCCCGCTCGTCTTGTTCCATCTCGAGGAGCTTTGGAATCCGCCGCGCGTAATCCGGCGGCAAATCGCGGTTGACGATTTTGAGGATCGCCGCCTCGCGGGTCAAAAATACCGGGAAAATCTTGTCGGAAAATTTTCTGGCGCGTTTCTCGATGATATCACCGGCCAGGTCGGGCCACTTGCCGC
>JBEKXM010000136.1:0-9365 GCA_049512115.1 Tepidisphaeraceae bacterium
CCGCCGTCATCGAGGGCTACGAGTTCGACCGGCATCGGTTCAATATTTCCGGCTCGACGTTCCGCTCGGTCGACCTGACACATTGGCTGGCCCTCGACATCGCCTCGGCCGCGCTTGACGACGCCGGTTTCGGGCAGGGTGCGGATTTGCCGCGGCAGACCACCGGCGTGCTGGTCGGCAATACTTTGACCGGCGAATTTTCCCGCTCCAATCTCATGCGCGTCCGCTGGCCCTACGTTCGCCGAACCGTCGAATTCGCCCTGGCCGCCGAGCAATGGGATGCGCCCAGGCGAAGCAAATTCCTTGCCGATCTGGAGCGCCAATACAAAGCCCCGTTTCCCCCCGGCAATGAGGAGACCCTGGCCGGCGGGCTTTCCAACACCATCGCCGGCCGAATCTGCAATTACTTCGATCTCAAGGGGGGCGGATATACCGTGGACGGCGCGTGCGCCTCTTCGCTGCTGGCCGTGATCAACGCCTGTACCCTGCTGAACGGCGGGGAACTGGACGTGGCGCTGGCCGGTGGCGTTGACCTGAGCCTCGATCCATTCGAATTGGTCGGCTTTTCCCGAGCCGGCGCGCTGGCCGAGCAGGATATGACCGTCTTCGACGTTCGCTCCCAGGGTTTCTGGCCCGGAGAAGGATGCGGGTTTGTAACCCTGATGCGCCAGGAGGACGCGATCCGGCAGGGCCGGCGAATCTACGCGACGGTCTGCGGATGGGGCATCTCTTCCGACGGGGCCGGTGGAATCACCCGCCCCGAAGTCGACGGACAGATTCTGTGCCTTCAGCGTGCCTACCGCGGCTTGGAATTCAAGATCGCCGACGTTGCCTATTTCGAGGGGCACGGCACCGGCACCGCCGTCGGTGATGCCACGGAACTGCGGGCGCTGGCGCCAACGGTCGTCGCGCGGCGCTTGGGTCGATCAAGGCAAATATTGGCCACACCAAGGCCGCCGCCGGGGTGGCGGGTCTGATCAAAGCCGCGATGGTCGCGCACGAGCGAGTCTTGCCGCCATCGACCGCCTGCGCACAGCCCCATGGACAATTCGCCGAACCGGATAGTTCGCTACAGGTTTTGCAAAGCGCGCGGCCATGGCCGCAGGACGAGGCGCTTCGCGCGGGTGTCAGTGCGATGGGATTTGGCGGCATCAATACGCACGTGGTCCTTCAGGCCGACCCCGGCACGCCTCGCCGCCAGCGGCCCTTGCCCGCTACGCAGGACTGCGAGATTTTCTTTTTCGACGCGCCCGACGCCGAAACGCTGCGGCAACAACTGCTCCGCTTGCGCCGGATCGCCGTGGATTTGTCGCGCGCAGAACTTTCGGACGTGTCGGCGGCGCTGGCGAACCAATTATCGGGCCGGCCGGTGCGCGCGGCCGTCATAGCGGCCGATCCGGCGACGCTCGCCCAACGCCTCGACACCCTGCTGGAATGCCTGGACGGACCGGCGGCGACCAAGATCGATCCGTCTCACGGCGTTTTCCTGGGTATGCAACACGCCGAGTCGTGCATTGGCCTGCTTTGCACTGGACAGGGGTACCCAATCACCCTTGACGGTGGCGCTATCGGCCGCCGGTTCTCGGCGGCCGCGGAACTCTATGATCCACCCATCTCCGGCGACATCCATTCTCCCCAGGTCGTTCAGCCCGCCGTCATCCGAGCATCGCTGGCAGCGATCCGCGTTCTGGAATCGCTCGGAATTTCCGCCGATTTGGCCATCGGTCACAGCTTGGGCGAATTGACCGCCCTCGCTTGGGCCGGAGCGTTTGACGAGGCCACGGTCCTTGAACTGGCATCGACGCGCGGGCGGCTCATGGCCGAACTGTCCGCCGGGGCCGGGGCAATGGCCAGCATCGGCGCCGATCCGGCCCAGGTGCGGGCGCTGTGCGACCCGGACGCGGTCGCCATCGCCTGCCACAACGGGCCGCGCCAAACGGTCATATCCGGCCCAGCCGCCGACGTCCGCGCCGTCATTGCCAGGGCGCAGGATCGCCATCTTCCCGCCGTGATCCTGAAAACGACTCACGCATTCCATTCGTCGATGGTGGCGGCGGCGGGCGCGGTATTGCCAAAAGCGGTCGTGGAGCTGGGTGTCAAACCAATCAGGAGAATGGTCGTCTCCACTGTCACGGGCGAGATGTTGACGGATTCACAACCGATTCCCGAGCTTCTTGGCCGGCAAATCACCTCTCCCGTTCTCTTTGTCGAGGCGATCGCCAAGGTGCCCTCGTCCGTTGGTCTGTTTATTGAAGTCGGGTCCGGCGACGTGCTGAGCCGGATGGTGTCGGAATTCACGGACATCCCCGCGATCCCGGTTGACGTGGGCGGCGAATCGCTCCGCGGTTTGCTGGGCGCGGTTGGGGCGACTTTTGCCTTGGGCGCGGATGTTAAGCCTTCCGCGTTGTTTGAGAATCGAGTGATCCGTCCCTTCTCGTTGGATTGGAAGCCGCGGTTCTTCGCCAATCCGTGCGAGTCCGCGCCGATTGTCGAAAACCACTCGGTCGAAGCGCGATCGGCCGCCCCAGCAGCGGTTCCGGAAACCGATTTCATGCCGGCCGGAGCCACGCCCCTGGAAGTGCTCCGTCAGGTCATCGCAACCCAGGAGGAATTGCTACCGCAATCCATCCAGCCGCAAAGTCATCTTCTTCGCGATTTGCACTTGAACTCGCTGAAAGTGGCGGAGATCGTGGCCAAGACTTGCCGCCAATTGGGTCTTCCTCCCCCCGCCTCGCCCACCGAGATGTCTGGCGCCACGGTTGGACAGATTGCCCAGGCGCTGGAGAATCAGCAGCGCACGGGCTCGGCTTTGCCTGGTTCTGGCGCGCCGGGCGAGGAGTCACCCTTCCCCCCAGGCGTGGACAGTTGGGTCCGCACTTTCAAAATCGAATGGATTCAGCGCCCGCTTGCGCCGGCGGCGATTCAGCGACCGGTCGAATCCACGCCAAACGGGGACTGGCAGATATTTCACGAAGCACGACATCCGCTGGCCGCATCTTTGAAAAGCGAATTGTCGGCGGCGATGCCTCAAGGCGGCGTCGCGCTGCTCCTTCACGCCGACCCGGACTCGACGTGCGTTGGCGCGATGCTGGCATCGGCGCGCGCGGCATTGGCGCGCTTCTCGCCGGGTTCGGCCGGCATTTTCATCGTTGTACATCGCGGCGTCGGGGCGGCTCTGGCCAAGACCCTCTGGCTGGAATGCCCGGGAATTGCCGCCTGCGTCGTTGACGTGCCCCTCGATCATCCGTCCGCGGCCAAATGGGTGACGGCTGAGGCCCTGGTTGCCCGGGGATATTGCGAATCGCGCTACGATTCGTCCGGCCAGCGCTGGATCCCAACGGTTGTCGCCGGCCCTAGGGGCCAAGTCGCGGAGAAATCCGCCGTTGGCCTCGGCCCGCAAGACGTCCTGCTGGTCAGCGGCGGTGGAAAGGGAATCGCCGCCGAGTGCGCGCTGGAACTTGCCTGCTGGACAGGGACGCGGCTGTTGATCCTGGGACGTTCCCGTCCCGAGCACGATGCGGAACTGGCCGCCAATCTCAGCCGGCTTACCAAGCGCGGCGTGATCTTCAGCTATCACGCCGCTGACGTCACCGATTCCGCCGCGGTCGCCCAGGCGCTGCGCCAGGGCCAGAAGCAGACGGGAGCCGTTTCGGCAATCCTACATGGCGCGGGCACGAATAATCCGCAGCTTTTGGGGCAGCTTGACGAGGAATCTTTCCTTCACACCCTGCGTCCGAAACGGGAGGGCTTGCTCAATCTGCTGGCCTCCGTGGATGCGGACCGCCTGAAATTGATGGTGACCTTCGGATCGGTCATCGCCCGCATCGGAATGCGCGGTGAAGCCGACTACGCCGTCGCCAACGAATGGATGGGCCGCATTGTCGAGCAATTCCAGCAGCGTCATCCGAATTTCCGCTGCCTCAATCTCGAATGGTCGGTCTGGTCAGGGGTCGGCATGGGTCCGCGGCTGGGGAGCATCACACCCCTTATCGCCCAAGGCATCTCGCCGATTTCACCGGACGCCGGTGTGCGAAAATTGCTGGAACTCCTGGCCGATCCCAGCGCCGCCGGCTCCATGATTGTCAGCGGCCGCTACGGCGATCTTTCCACGCTCCAATCCGAGGGGAAGTTCCAGCCCGGGCGATTCGTGCGCACCGCCCGCTGCTTTTATCCTGGGGTCGAACTGGTGGCCGACACGGAATTTTCGATGTCCACCGATCCTTATCTCGCCGACCACGTTTTCCGCGGCCGCTGCCTGCTGCCGGGAGTGGTCGGATTGGAGATGATGGCGGAGGCGGCGGCGAATGTACTCGGTACGGACCGGATCGGCGCGATGGAGGAAATCCGCTTCGATCACCCGATCGAAATCCCGCGCCAGGGGCGGATCGAGCTGCGTGTCGCGGCGCTGTCGCGGCAGGGGGGCGGGATCGACGTTGTCGTGCGCAGTTCGGCGACGCGATTCGCAGTGAACCATTTCACCGCAGTCTGCCGTTCGCGAGCTGGTTCCGCCGCCTCGCCGGCAGAGGCGATTTTCGAGCCGCCCAATGCTGATTCAGTCGCCGCCCACCTCGATCCGAAGAAGGACCTTTACGGCCGGATCCTCTTTCAGGGAAAAGCGTTCCAGCGCATCAAAAGGTACGAGGTGCTCCGGGCCAGGCAATGTATCGCGCAGATCACGGAAGGGGACGCCGAGGACGGCTTGGGGGACCGCCACGGGCTGGTTTTGGGCGATCCTGCCGGGCGCGATGCGGCCATCCATGCCATTCAAGCGTGCATTCCGCACATTACCGTCCTGCCCGTTTCCATCCAGCGATTGGAAGTTTTCCGGCGCGCCGGGGCCATATCCCGCGTGGTCGCGCAGGAACGCGGGAGCGATCCAGGCGGATTTATTTATGATCTGAAAATATTGTCCGAAGATGGACAGGTGATCGAGCGCTGGTCAGGCCTTCGGCTACAGATCGTGTCCGAATGCCGGATAGACGGACCCTGGCCGGCCGGTCTGCTTCCGCCATATCTCGAGCGGAGAATCGGTGATCTGATTCCCGCCTCGCAGATGGACATCGAATGGGAGGCCAACGGCCATGCTGACCGCGAGCCCCGGCCTGGGCGGGATGCTGGCCACCGGCCCGACGGCAAGCCTGATGTGGTGGCCGCGGCCCGGCGGGTCTCCCGCGCTTATTTCCAAAGCAGCCTTCTGACCTGTACTTCCGGCAGCCCGGTCGCGGTCGATGCCGAGGCCATCAACGGCAAGTCCGCGGACCAATGGGCGCTGGCGCTGGGTTCGCAGCGGATGGCCCTGGCGCGAACGATAAGCGAATCGTCGCGCGAGCCGCTGGCGCGCGCGGCCAGCCGCGTGTGGTGTGCGGTGGAGTGTTTGAGCAAGCTCTCCGCTGCTCCGGATGCACCGCTGATCTTGGCCACCACCGCCGCCGACGGTTGGACGCTGCTGCGCTCGGGGCAGATCACCGTCGCATCCTACGTCGCCCCCGTCGGGGAGATGGGGGACGTATGTCTGGCCTTCGCGGCGGGCCAACCGTTGCCAAGGGCTTATGAATTCACCGTCCGAGTCGGGTTTGACGAGGTCAACCGCATGGGCACCGTGAACTTCCAAAGCTATTTCAACTGGCAAGCCCGATGCCGGGAGGCTTTCTTGCACGACCATGTTCCCACGGTCCTGCGCGATCTCCACCAGGGATCGCTCCTGGTGACCACCGACGCCTCCTGCGAATATCTTGCCGAGATTGTCCCCGAACGCGACGTCCTTCTCCGCATGACACTTGGCGAACTCGGCGAGCATCGCCTCATGATGCGATTTGAGTATGTCCAAAATGTGAATGGAACCGAAGTGATCGTGGCCCGCGGCCGGCAGACGACGGCGTCGATGTCCCGAGGCGCGTCTGGCTTGGTTGCCGCTCCCGTTCCGGCGGCGCTTCGCGCTAAATTGGCCGAATTCACGTGACCCGGCGTCGTGGATTCAAGGCTCACCATCAATCGTTCCCGATAGGGCTCGAACCTATAACCTTCGGCTCCGGAGGCGCACGCTTAGGATGCGCGCTTTGCCTTCGGAAACAGTTTTAGAAGCTTGACTTAGAGCTGCTCTTGGCAACCAAAGGGACCGCTCTAAACCGTCCGAATTTTACACAATTTGCGATCGCTCGACAACCGTTCTCTGCCAAAGTCTGCCATGTAAGTTTGATCGCGACAATGTCAGCTTACGGTCGCCAGCGCTGAATCACTTTTCGTACGGAGATGTAACACCCGCTGACAACCACCAGGTTGAAACGAGACAGGAATTCCACATTTCAGCGATCGAACCTGCAACCCTCGGTTCCGAAGTCCCGTACAAACCGCGTTCCTGCCCCCGAAAACGTTGATCATCATACACTGAAACACATGGAAATGCACTGAAAAACACGCCCCTATGTGTCGCGACACAGGCAGACCCTAGTTTGTTCCGGCACGGAGTAAAATCACGCGCAATGACCAGAAACAACCACTATCTGAAGTCGCGCTCGATCGTTACGGATACCGCTGACACCGCATCCGTATGTGATTGGCCCACCGTTGGCCCTCACCGCAGAGCCAAGCTCACAATCGTCCATTAGCATTTTATATCGGAGTGCGTTATCGCGCGATCATCATTCTGGACGATTCCCACGTCCGCATCGGCTGGTTTGAGCGGCATTTTCCCGACGCGGAAATATTTCGTAATTCCAAAGCTCTAATTCCACGGCTCAACACGCTTTCCAAGGTGGATATCCTATTCCTCGACTATGCCCTCGGCTCTCCCAAAATGGGCGCTCAGCATTTCGATTCGGGCATGAACGTTGTAATCGAACTTAGAAAGACGAGGCGGCATATAGGGCAAGTCGTTTGTCACTCCACAAATCCCGAGAAGGCCGAGTAAATGCGGCAGATGTTGAATGATGTCCGGGACTTGCTGTGATTCGCAGGCGCGGGAAACGTCAGGTACGGGCGACACTTCTAGTTCTCGGTCAGCTTGATGATTGCCGCGGTTGCTGCGGGAACCGTAATGGTGAACTGACCAGCCTGAGCTGGGGCTTGTAAGGGGCTCCATTTGCCGGCCCAGGAGGCATCGTCGCGGATGGGCGCGCCGCCGAGTGTGATTCCAGTCTTGCCGGCGATATCGTGCCTGTCGTTGGCAAGGAATTGGACCTCGCCGTGCAGATAGGCTTTGCCGGCATCGGTGGTTACGGCCGCGTCGCGCCCGGCCGGGCCGTGCTCCTTGTTAATGACCGTTATGTACAACGTATTGTCACTTGCCACTTCGCCATAGGCAGTGACATTGAAATCGGGCGCGGACTGGCAGGCCAAGTGGATCATCGAGCCATGACCGGCCAGATCGAATGCCTTGATGGCATAACCCACAGGGCGAACGTCATAACCTGTGACGGTGGAAACATACGCCGCGTAGCGACAGGGCGTAGAGTCCGGCCCGGCCGCAACATTATCGCCAGTGTGGAAATCGATTCCCGATGCCCGGTGGCGCGACCACCAGTGGAGATAGTCCAGTGCCCAAAGCGCCGCAGCGAAGGTATCGCTCACCCCTTCCCTGCCTCCATTATAAAAACTGTTGGTTTCCTCAACGCGGTAGCGGAGTCTCTTGTCCGCGAGTACAGGAATGAATTCGTCGCCGATGCTCTGATAGAGCTTCACCCACGCACCGGACAGCATCTTGTCGCGGGCGGCGGCCACATCCGTCACGTCCCTGGCGTTCAGGCCGACGTAAGCATGCACGCTGACCTCGCTTACGCGGCCGCTGCCTCCAAAATCCTGCGCAAACTGAACGGCCCATGCATGAGGCCGATCGGTGTTGGGGCCGCAAAATACTGCCTTTGGAACGGCGGCGACGATCTGGTCGGTCAACTTCTCCCACACTTTTTTGTAAGTGGAATACTCCTTGTAGTAGTTGCTTGGTTCGTTGCCCAAGGCAAAACAATCGAGATCGCCGCCGTAGTTTTCCTGAATGTATTTGACAATCGGAATGGCCCCCGACGCGTCGGACTGGCCTTTGAGGCGAACTGAGTAGATCACTTTCACGCCCGCCGCGTGAGCGAAGGCGAATAGGCTGTCGATGTCGGCCTTGCCGGGGATTGCGACGGTGGTATTGTCCGACGTGTTGCCACCGATGCGCAGGTGCTTGATGCCCAGGGTCTTGAACATCGCTACCAGCACATCATTATCGGGGCGGAAGTAGTGGACGCCATGGGCGTTGGGCAAAACCAGTTGCGTTTCAAAGCTGAGTCCGCTGTAGTCGGCGGGGATGGGCAGCGGCGGTGTGGTCCAGTCAGGAGTGATGGTGATCGGCTCCTGGGCACGCAGGGTAGCCGGCGGGCGCAAGGTTAGGGTGGCAAATAGGCAGGCGATTCCTGGCGACAGAAAGAGCGTAAAGCGTGCCATGGTTTCCCCGCATTTAGGCTCTTCGATGCGTGAAAAAAGTCGCGTATCCACCGGTTTCGTTACCGCAATAACACTGGTTATCTCGACCCGGTCGCGGTTATCGGCAAGTGGCATTGCGCTTCCGTCAACGAGGCCGGTCAGTTCGTCCCAGTCCATAATGCAAACGTGATTGCGCACAGCAGCGGAGGCGACTAAAAATCCCAAGACGACTTTCAAGAGGAGGCTGTTCATAATCCGCGTACGACCTTTCCACCTTGCTTACCATAGTTTTTTTGTGTGATAGCTTCGTGCTGACGTCGAGTCCGGCATCGGCTTCGCTTGCCGACGCCGAATTCGTCGTCGTTAGCATGCTCGAAGCCACTGGCGTCGCGGGCGTCACCGCCGCCACCGAAGCGATGATCGAGCCCTGGTTGAAGTTCGCCGCCAGGTCGGTGAAGTCGGCGGCGTTCACCAGACCATCGTAATTGAAGTCGCCTTGGTCCCAGCCGGTGACGGGCTGGTTGAAGTTGGCCGCCAGGATGGTGAAATCCGCGGCGTTGACCAGGCCGTCAAGATTGGCGTTGCCGACAAGGGTATACAGGATTTCGATTTGTCCGCTCGGCAGACTGGCGGGATTACCGGGGTCGGCGGCGTCGGCGTAGCCCAGCCCATAACTCGCGCCCGTCGTTTGAGCTGTGCTGGAGATGATTCCATTTCCGTTCCACGAGCCGGCGTTGTAGCCGCTGGTGATGAGCGCGGCGATTGAAGTGATCGGATCGGGTCCGGTGCCGTAGTTGATCAGCACTTCGTTGTTGGCTACGTCGAAGACGGCGGTGGACCCGAGCGAAAACGAGTTGACATTCAGGATTGATGGCGTGGAGGTTGTTGCCGGTGTCAAAGCCGCTGCCGCACCCGAGGCGACGAACAACTTGCCGATGTCGATCGTTCCGACGGAGAACGTGAGG
>JBEKXM010000137.1:0-9365 GCA_049512115.1 Tepidisphaeraceae bacterium
GGTGAAATCTCCGCATAACCCAGGCCGGCGATGGTTTTCTGATCCGCGAACACCTCAACCGGCTGTCCGGCCTTCACCTGAACGCGGCCGATAAACACCCGGTATAGTAAGCGGTTGCCCTCCTCAACCTTCACGGGGCTGGAAAACTGGGAAGCTTCTGCCTGTTGTGCCGAGCGGGGACGGTAAATCATCCTCTGATCGGCCGACAGGCCGGCGCTGACTCTCTGATCGTTGGCCGGTTCAGACCAGAAAAACGCAAACAGTTCGTATGCCCCTTCCTTCATCTGCGGCAGTTGCACGCGCGCATTCGAGCCGTCTGGAGAAGCCGCCGTTGTGAGCGAAGGCGCGGGAAGGTATTGAATTTTACCCGTCGCCTCGCGGTTGCGAATCAGCGTGCCCACCATCGCCGCATCGTAGTGCTGCGATCGGCTCATGGTTCCGCGGAACCACGCCAGCAGCGAATTGTCGGCATCCCAGGCGACCATCAGCGGACGCAGGTTATCCACCGTGGAATTCCGGGTGATCGGGGACCATGACCACGTTCCACCGCCGTCGGCGGTTTTGCCCTGGAAAATCTCGTGGACGCCGAGCGGCGAATCAGTGCGCGGATCTACCGTCGTCGAAACGTAGACGACGTTCGGATCGCTCGGATTGAGCGCGGCCAGACCGGTGTAATCCTGCTCCGCCGGCCAAAGGCACGCTCCCGCCTTGGCCAGTTGATGCACCTGCCATTGTTTGCCGTCGTAGCGAACATAGAAAAAGCGATGGTCCTGGAAATTGGAATTTTCCGGTTGGTCGTCGGCGCGCGCGGAGATCAGGCCGTACGGTTGGCCCGTGCCGTCCACGGCCACCGAGATCGTCCATGCGTGCGTCATGATCGTGCCGTCGAACAGACTGTTGGCCGCGAATACCTGGGTCAGCTCCGTCTGCGGATGGCCGGCAGATTTGAAAATGTCGTCGTCCACCACCGTCCCGTCCGAGCGATGCAGCTTTCCGCCCTGGACGTAGCCGTGATAGATGCTGTTGTTGAAATCGCGGGGATGGTGCTCCGTGGTGATGAAGTCGATGCGGTCGGTGCCATTGGAGGCATATTTTGTATAGCCGTTGACGTAGCCGAGTTTCTGCTCCGTCAGCAGCTTGCCCGCATAAGACCATTGGTCGCCATTGCTGGATAAAACCAGAATCGACGGGTCGTCATTGATCGCGCGCGAAAAATCGTAGGTCTTTCCCTCCGCCGGGAGATAAAACAGATTGGAATACGTGACGTGACTAGCCGCGCCGGCGGCGCGAATCGCCTCCGTCCAATCGAACGTCTGTTCCGGGCCCCAATCGCTCGCGTCATGTGGCCGGGTCGAGACACGCCAGTACGATAGATTGTCGTGATTGTGCCTGGAATACATCGCCAGGTAACGGCCATCCGGACGGATCAGAATCGCGGCGGCGTTATGATCGTCCTGCGGGGCCAAGGCGTGGTGCAAAACGTACCGGCTGCTGACGCCGGTGTCGGCATGAAATGCAACCACGTCGACGTCCCCGGCGCGCCTGTCGCCATCAATGCCCTCCGACGTCGCGATCGACGACATCAGGACGGTATTGTTCGCCTTGTCGATGACCAGGCGCGGGTCCTGATACCAGCACCATGCGCCGTTGTCGTTGAACTGGATGAGGTTGCCCGCAACCAGGTCCGCCGCCAAAGAAGTTTTGATGCTTGCCACGAGCACCGCCAGGGAAAAAAATACCAATGTGCGACTCGATATCCCCATGTTCACTCCATGCGAACGGCCAGCCGGGTTCCACCGGGTTTCAACTCCGCGCTGAGCGTTCGGCGCAATGAACCGGCGGTAACGGTTACGTCATAGGTTCCGTAAAAACCGCGGATGTCCGTGACACCGTCGCCGTTTGTATCGCTGGTGAGATCGGTCGTCCATTGTTTTTGAGTAAGGTCGATCCAGGCCTGCGCGATCGGCCGCATGTTCCATTGCTCGTCGTACAACGCCGCCCCCGGCCGCCAGTGCCGTTTGGCCCAGAACCCCCAGAGAATAATGTCCTGAACCCTCGGTTCGGAAAACAGCGCGATCATGTAATCACGCAAATATTCCGCCTGCAATTGGCGATCCTGAAGATTGAAACTGACTTCAGTGGCTTCGATTGGAAGCCCGAACGTCGAAAACCGGTCGAGGATTTTAATGATGTCCGCCGGCGCGGCTAGCTCGGTTCCAAAGTGCGACTGGATTCCAATCCCCCCGATCGGCGCTCCGTTGTCCTTCAGGTACTTGATGTTGTCATAGAAATTCTCCCGGTGCTCGTTGTACGCGCCGCCGTCGAGAACGCCGAAATCGTTCAGGAACAGGCGGCAACTCGGGTCGGCGGCGTGGGCCAGGTTGTACCATTCGATCACGATCGGGCCCCCTCCGAGCAGGTCGAACAGGTCGTGATTGGTAAACGGCTCGTTGACGACGTCCCACTCGTCCAGCTGACCGCGAAAATGCGCCACCGTGTCCGTGATGTGCCGCGCCGTGATGTCCCGCAGCCTTTTCGGGTCATGTTCATACGCCTTCAGCTCCGGCGGAAGCCATCGCCAACTCGGCCAAACCAGGTTGTGCCCGCGAACGGCGATATCGTGCTCCTTCAGCCATTTCAGCGCGCGATCCACGTCCGGTGGGACGCCCTTCCACACCTCCGGCCATTTCATGTCATTTTCAAATACCGCCCGGTTGAACAGGGACAGGATGGTTTGCCGGTAACGATCGTTGTCAGCTCCCTTGCCCAGCAGCCATTGGGCGTCCACGCAAGTTCCAAATCCAAACGCGTGCCGTCGCAGAACCGCATGGACGCTGGCGCCGGGAATCGGCGCCCCCGCGGCATCAGTGACGCACACATTCAGATCGCCCTTGCGAATCTTCTCGATTCGCCGCAGGGCGTCCTGACGCCAAGCCGCGTCGGGTTCCCGGCCCGCATAGGTAATCTTCGTTCGCGGGAGATCGCTGAACTTGACGGCCGTCCGGTAGTTGCGAACCTCGACCCCGCCGATCTGGATGGTCTGCCGGTCGTACCCGGCGCGAAAGCAGATCCTCGTCTCGCCCGCGGAAAAATCTCGGTCGGACTCGAACGGGACGAAAACTTCCTTCCAATCCCGCCCGCCGCTGATCTTGAAATCCACCGCCTTGTCGAATTCCCCGTGATTCTGCTCGAATTCAAATGCCGTGTATCCCTCGCCCGTCATGGACTGAATGCAGCGCAACCAGAAACAGGCGAGCAGAACATCCCCTTTTTTCACGGCCTGGTTGACGGGCGCCACGATCTGAACGTTCCACTCGGCCCTGGCGCCCGCCGAAGTCTCGATTTCCATCGCCTGCTTGAAATCGGAATGCTCGACATCGACGATCCGAAACTTGCCCAGTTCCTGCTGGACCCCGAAAAGGGTGAACGGCGTTAACCCCGATTTCGCCAGCAACTGCCCGCCCGGAGGCAAGGAAGAACTGACGGGATCAGTGGTACAACTGCTGGTCATAATCCCGATCAGGAAAAGCAACGGGACGATGGCATGAAAGATTATCTTTCGCCGCGCCGTCACGATGAAGGGAAAAATACTCACGGCATTACGGGCTGCGGCGGCGCCGCTGAGCCGTCGGGACTTTTCACGTCGGCCACCTTTTGGCCGGCCGGGCTTAGCTCCGGCACCCAGTTCCTGTCCCCAGGCCGCTTCACCATCGGCCCAGGCCCAGAGGGCGGCATTGATGCGTCCCTTGTCCCATCCTTCTCCAAATAGCCCGCGAATGTCAATCCGCTGGCCGACTTGAAAACATAGCATCGGAACGCCTGCGAACCGTCATGGTCAAATGGCGAAGGCGTCTCCGCCGCGTCGGCAAACCACGTATGCCCATCGTCACTGCTGAAATACAATTTCACCCCGGAAACCGCCGACGGCCGGCCGCCCGCCAACTGCCAGAAGATCCACCCACCCAGCAGAACAATCAGGCCCATGACCACCGTGGCGGTAATCACCGGCTTCTGATTGATTTGATCGCGAAGGCCCACCACGTTGCCTCACTCCCGCTCAGGGCATTCCTTTACGGGTTCACGTTTATATTGCCCCGGAGAAGATCAGTCTGCTGCGTGTTGGCATCGTAGGTGAACACTTGCACATGTCCGTCCACCATCAGCACGGGGCACTGCGTGTTGCCGATATGCCGGAACCGGATATTTCCTGTACCGCCAGTAAACGGCTGGATAGTACCAGGCTCCTTATAGGGATAGCCGGCGACGTAACCGTTGTCGAGATTCTGGTAATTGCAGTAGGGCGTCCAACCGGGAACGGTCTGTGAAAGGTCAATGGACTGACCCGCATTCAATGCCCCGCCGATGTTCCCCGAGTAACCGTACTGATCGGTCATGTACGTGCTTGGGTCCTTGCCTGCTCTTGGCGAGATCACGCCAGCGTCCAGACGGAAGCCAACGGGAACGCCATTGGGGACGTCCCACCCCACACCTGCGTAGGTGTCGTCAAATAAGGCCGCGTCAAACACCATGCCAATTTCCGCGTTTCGTTTAATGTGAGCGAGCTTGTAGGGAAAATAGCGTTTGTTCGTAATCGGATCGATCCCGGGCCACGGGTTGCCGTTCTGCCACTCCGTCATCCAAGGCATTAGACGGGGGTGGGAAATGTAATCCGTGATAGGCTGCCCGCTGTTCCAGTTGACTTCGGACGGCGCGTCGGGGCAAATAAAAATTTTGCGCACCCAAGTGTTAGCTCCGCCCATGGAGGCGTTCCACGAGTAAGTGCCGCCCCCCCTGCCCAAATAAGGCTGGATTGCGATCGACCAAGCCGTTGCATAGTCCCACTGACTGCTGCCGGTCGGCCTGGATATTGGCTTGTCGAGGTTCGAATCGTAGGTCCCATCCCAATACCCCGGCGGCAACGTTCCCTGGTTATCCCCGGCGTACATGACCAGCGCTTGGCCGATCTGTCGCAGATTGGAAGAACATTGCACCAGCGACGCCTGTTGCCGCGCCCGGTTTAGAGCTGGAAGCAGAATCGATATCAGCAGGGCAATGATCCCTATAACCACCAGGAGCTCGACAAGGGTGAAGCCACGGGAGATTCGGAATTTGTTTTTCAACGCCAAATCGTGCGAATGCGGTGACATGAAAGCACCCTTTCCTAACCCACGCCGACTCGCCGCGCCCTCACATGCTCCCGGCCAAAAAACGCTCCAAACTACCATTTCGCGTGTCGGTAACCGCTGAGGGCCGACTGCCCCGCCAACTGCCGGAAGATTAAACCGACCAGCAGAACAATCAGGCCCATGACCGCCATGACGGTAATCACGGGCTTTTGATTGAGTTGATCGCGAAGGTCCACTACGTTGCCTCAGTCCCGTCAAGGGCATTGCTTACGGGTTCACGTCTATATTGCCCCTGAGAAGATCGGTCTGCTGCGTCTTGGAGTTGTAGTTGAACACTTGCACGTGCCCGTCCACCATCAACACGGGGCCCTGCGTATTGCCGATATGCCGGAACCGGATATTTCCTGAACCACCGCCACTGGCGCTCACGTTCGGCAGTCCCGAGTTGTAACCTGTGTCCGTATTCACATTCTCGGGATTGTTGTAGGGCGCGTATGGGGCGGATGCAGGGTTAATGGACTGACCCGAATTCAATGCCCCGCCAGGATTCCACGGGCCACCGTACTGATCGGTCATGTACGTGGTCGCATTGCTGTGGTACTGCGCAATACCCCCCGCGTCCAAGCGGAAGCCAACCGGAATGGTATTTACGACATTCCAGCCCGTGGCAGGAGTACCGTCGCCCGGCGGTGTTAGATCGTTAATTAAGGATGCGTCGAATACCATGCCAATTTCCGAATTTCGTTTAATGTGAGCAAGCTTGTAAGGAAAATAGCGTTGGTTGGTAATCGGATCGATCGCGGGCCACATGCTGCCAGCCTGCGTCATCCAAGGCATCAGCCGAGGGTGACAAATGTATTGTGTGATCGTACCACTGGACTCGAAATTCACGCCTATCGGCGCGTCCGGACAAATGAACACTCTGCGGGCGGCACTCCTAATGCCGCCCGTAGCCCCGGCGTCGTAAAAGTTGGTGCCTCCCTTGCTCAGATAGGGCTGAATGGCAACCGACCAAGTGACTGCATGGTGTGCCCAGTCAGCAACGGGCCAGGGTGTTGGCTTGTTGAGTGTCGAATCGTAGGTCCCATCCCAATACCCCGGTGGCAATGTCCCCTGGTTGTCTCCGGCGTACATGATGAGCGCCTGGCCCATCTGTCGAAGATTGGATTGACATTGCACGAGCGACGCCTGTTGCCGCGCCCGGTTTAGAGCTGGAAGCAGAACTGAGATCAGCAAGGCGATGATCCCAATAACCACGAGAAGTTCGACAAGGGTAAAGCCAGGGGAGCAACGCAAGTTGTTTTTTGACGCCAAATTGCGCGAATGCCGTGACATGAAAGCACCCTTTCCTAACCTGCGCCTAATCGCCGCCCTCACACGTCCCCAGCCCAAAAAACGCTCCAAATTACCGTTTAGCGCACAAGTAACCGCTTACTAGTTATATCCTGGGTATGGTCGTTGTCAAGGGAAATTTAGCGACAAGCTATTGCAGAATTCAGGTCGCTAAGGCGTCCAAACACCGCGGCCGGTTTGATGCCGATGAGAAA
This sequence comes from Tepidisphaeraceae bacterium, assembly GCA_049512115.1. GTDB lineage: Bacteria > Planctomycetota > Phycisphaerae > Tepidisphaerales > Tepidisphaeraceae > PALSA-1353. The sequence continues at coordinate 6,674 of JBEKXM010000137.1, forward strand.
TTCCGCGAAAGCTGTTCCCCGCGCTTGGTGTTGCCCACCACGATTGATTGTTAATTTCCCTCCAATTCAGGCCCTGGTGCAATTTCATCTTGCGAAAGCCCACGGATCGCCATCCGCGGGTTCTCTGACGTCGGACAGCCAAACCCTTTTGCGGCAACACCTCCGCGTGTCTTCCGTATGTGTCCCCCTGTGACGCGAAGCATATTTCCCCAGCCAGCGAAACTTCGCCGAGGATCAGATACTCGCAATCCCGCGGGCATGACCCCTGGTCGCGGCTATGCATTCCGCAAGCGATTATTTCATTAGCAGTTACGATTCCATTACGATAATCCAGCGCGTGGAGCCATAAACGAGCACTTCACCTAGTCTTACCATTTTCCGGCGAGCCAGTTGTCATTTACGTCAGAATCCGCGGATTTTGCTTGACACTTCATTTTTATGAGTTAAATTCAGTAATCGGTTACGTTGCCGCAAAAAAGTCGCGGCAGCATGCAAATGCGAAAAACCGGCGCGGGTTGTTCTGGCAAGACCCCGCAGGCTCACTTCGGAAATTGTCAGGCATTTGGAGGGCGATTATGCGGTGGAAACTTGCAGTATTGGCTGCATCGGTCGTTGGCGTGGGCGTCGGCGCTGCGGCAAACGCCGCCATCGCCACCGGAGCCGAATTTTCCGGCGCGCTTCTTTCCGTTGATATTAACGGTGGCCCCTTGGCCGGTTCTCTTGCTCCGACCGAGGGCAGCTACAACGCGGCGAATAATCCGACGGTTCAGAACACCGTCGTCCCGGATGCTCTGGGAAACACATGGTCGCCGTGGGGTGGAAACACCTACGATGCCGGCGACGGTATTCAGCTTCCGTCGAGCCAGTCCAGCCCGAATGTCTTTGCCAGCAGTATTGCCAAGACCTTTACCGACGGGATCACCGCGACTATCAGCGAGGCGGGATCCGCTGCCAATTATGCACAGGGCGGTGGTGGGGCAACATTCAATTCTCGCGATCGCGGCACCCCGGCGGCCGATCCCAATCCCAGCACCACCCTCGGTTACATGTTTCGCGATTTGCTTTTCGCCGGTGGATCGGGCTCAAATATCCAAAGCACGAACTTCATGCAGTTGACGTTGACCGGATTGACTCCGGGCTCTTCCTACGCGCTCGATGTCTGGTCCGACGACCCCACCGGCACCCACTCGATGAATTGGACCGCGACACCCCCGACCAACAATCCCAGCAACAGGGGCCCCGGAAAAATTGGTTGGGATCCCGATCCGACCGACGTCTTCACCGCTCCCCCGGATGAACAGACCATCAGTTGGACCTCGGGTAGCTCACTGCCGCTTCCGGCGGCCCAGTTCACCTTGACCGCCGATACCAACGGGAGTCTGACCGTGTACGGCTGGGGTGGAAACGGCGTCACCGGCAGTCAGTCCGCTGATACCAGCTACATCAACGGGTTTCAGCTCGTCGCTGTTCCCGAGCCGGCGTCGCTCGGTTTAATTGGAGTTGCCTCGCTCGGCCTCATGTTCCGTCGACGAAAGGCCTGAACGATTGCTTTGCCGGGTCAAACCGGTAAAGTATGTGATATTGGCCCAATAGACCCCTGCTGCCACAGTAGGGGTTTTTTGTCGGCACAACTTAGTAAGCGGTTACGCGGCGTCTGGCGCAATTGGTGGCGGCGGCGGCGCTAGTTAGAATTTGGCGCCGCAACTCATCGGCCCACCCGGCCCCGCTTGCGCGTAGCCGGTGGTTCGGAGCAACGTGAAATGGCACGCTACTTCCTGATTCTCGCCCAGGCTCTTCTCCTCGGCGGCATCACGGCCTGTCAGCAAGTCCCCAGCGTCCGCTTTGACATTGACGCGCGGCAGGACGTCAAGCCCATCTCCCGATACATCTATGGAATCAACCAGTTCCACGGCGTTGTCGACGGACTTGATCGGCCTTATTCCAATCTCACGTTCACCCGCTTGGGCGGAAACCGATTCACCGCTTACAATTGGACAAACAACGCCTCGAACGCCGGCAGCGATTATTTCTTCCACAACGACGACTATCTCGTCGACGGCGATGTCTTCAAGGGCATCCAAACCGCGCCCGGCGGAGCGGTGATGCCGACGCTTGACGTCGGCTACCGGCACAATGCCGCGGTCCTTCTGACGATTCCGATCAACGGCTATGTCGCCGCGGACAAGCTGGCCCACGGCAGCGTGCGCGACAGCGGCGCGAATTTTCTCCAAACCCGTTTCAGGCCGGAGCGCCCCCGCAAAAATGCCGCGTTCACTCTCACGCCCGATCCCAATGCTCCGCTTGTTTACCAGGACGAATTCGTCAATTGGGTCAAGACCAAATATCCCTACGCTCAAACCGACATAGATCGGCCCATCTGGTTCAGCATGGATAACGAGCCGGACTGGTGGTCGCAGACCCATCCGGAAGTTCATCCGCAGCCGGTCACGTACGCGGAGTTGGTTGGGCAAACCATCGCGTATGCCTCGGCGGTGAAGGATGTGATGGGCTCGACACTGATCTTTGGCCCGGCCAATTATGGTTGGTTTGGATATATCGCTCTTCAAGGCGCCCCCGATGGCCAGGGGCGGGACTTTCAGGAGTATTACCTTCAGCGGATGGCGGAGGCGGAGAAGTCCTTCGGTCGGCGGCTGCTCGACGTGCTGGACGTTCATTGGTATCCGGAGGCTCA
>JBEKXM010000138.1:0-9343 GCA_049512115.1 Tepidisphaeraceae bacterium
TTCCCCCCGATCCTGGTCCATGCTGATCAATTGCCCGGCGGACTCCTGCTCGCCGGCGCCGCCCAATCCAGCCAATTTCTCTCCGCCATCCTCATGGTCAGTCCTTACGCCCGCCACGAAGTCCGCGTCGATCTGATCGAGCCGCAGACAAGCTGGCCCTACGTCGCACTGACCATGCGGATGATGGACGACTTCGGCACAGTCCCCGAACTCGTCCGCGACCCCGACACCCATGAGCCCAAACGCATCATCATCCCTCAGTGGAAATATTCCGGCCGCGCTTACGTCATCGAGCCCGACGCCAGCAACGCCTCCTATTTCCTTGCCGCCGCCGCCATCCATCCCGGCTCGAAGGTGACGGTCCACGGCCTCGGTCGCCACAGCCTGCAAGGCGACGTCGCTTTCGCCGATGTCCTTCGTCGCATGGGCGCCGCCGTCGCCGTCGAGAACGATTCCATCACCGTCACCGGCCCGAGTGAACTGAATGGCATCGACGTGGATCTCTCCGGCATGCCCGACACCGCCCAGACCCTTGCCGTCGCCGCCCTCTTCGCCAACGGCCGCACCGCAATCCGCGGCCTGGGAACACTCCGCGTCAAGGAAACCGACCGCCTGGCCGCCCTGAACAACGAACTGACCAAACTCGGCGCGGCCGTCTCCGTTGAGGCCGACAGTTTGCAAATCGATCCACCCCTGAAGCTTCGGGCCGCCGAGATCGCCACCTACGACGATCACCGCATGGCCATGAGCTTTGCCCTCGCCGCCACGAAATCCCCCGGCATCACCATCAAAGACGCCGAGTGTGTGAATAAAACCTATCCCAATTATTTCGATGACCTGCGAAGGATTTTGATTCCCGGGTATAATAGGTGAATGGGACTTGTAATGACGACGATTACCCTTCGCAACCCGCGCTATCCTGACCAGCGGCCCGTGGAAGTTGAGGCGCTGGCCGATACTGGAGCGGTGCACATGTGCATCCCACAGCACATCGCCATTCAGCTTCGACTCGAACAATATGACCAGAAGGAAGTGACGGCCGCCGACGGCAGCAGGCGGCTGGCTCCCTATATGGGCCCAATTGAAATTCGTTTCAAGAACCGCGTCGGCCTGGGCGGGGCGCTCGTGATCGGAGATCAGGTTCTTCTCGGCGCCATACCGATGGAGGACATGGACTTGGTTGTCTCGCCAAAGGACCGCAAGATCGACGTAAACCCCCTCAGCCCCAACGTCGCGTGTTCAACCGTGAAATGATGCCTGCTTCTTGATGGCCCATACCTCTTGAACTCGGCGTCGCATGCGTTTCCAACGGCCATGGAATCCCGTTGGACCGTCATGTAAACTGCGTCATTGGCCAATGCCAAGAGCATCGGGAGAGGTGTCCGAGTGGCTGAAGGAGCAGCACTGGAAATGCTGTAGGCGGCTTAAACCGTCTCGGGAGTTCGAATCTCCCCCTCTCCGTTTTCCTTAGCACGCCCTCCATAACCCGCTCTTTTTGCGCGGGTTATGGAAGCTGTTCGGTTGTGTCCCAATGATTGGGACAATCAATGGGACATAACCGTCCGAGAGCGGCCGTAATACCTTAATCACGTTTTCGATTGTCGAGCTCATCAGCCGGAGGCTGGAGGTTCGAATCCTCCCCCCGCTACTTCATCGGCCTTGGCGCTATCGCCAAGGCCGATTCTTTTGGATCGACTCGTTACATACCTCCGACTTCAAACCTAGATCTGAAATCGCGGCAAGGCCAGTGCACTTCGTCGGTCAGCGGCCGGTCATTTGCTCCAGCTTTTCGGGATACCTAGCTCCTTGGACAGTAATCTTTGAAGCCGCGCTGTCGATCTCTCGAAGATCGTCCAGTGTAAGTTCGACTGCAAGTGCCGCAATGTTCTCGTCCAGGCGATGCAGCTTTGTGGTGCCTGGGATTGGAACAATCCACGGCTTTTGGGCAAGCAGCCAGGCGAGCGCAATCTGAGCGGGTGTCGCCTCCTTCCGGTCTGCGATGCTGCCGAGCAGATCAATCAAGGCCTGATTCGCGCTGAGCGCCTCTGGCGTGAAGCGAGGGAGGGTGCTGCGGAAGTCGGTACTGTCAAAGGTCGTTTTTTCGTCGATCTTGCCCGTGAGGAAGCCCTTGCCCAGCGGGCTATACGGTACGAAGCCGATGCTGAGTTCCTCAAGGGTCGGTATCACTTCCCTCTCGGGGGTTCTTGTCCACAGCGAGTATTCGCTCTGGAGAGCGGTGATCGGCTGGACTGCGTGCGCGCGGCGGATCGTCTGCACGCCAGCTTCGGAGAGGCCGAAGTGCTTGACCTTGCCCGCCTGAATCAGTTCCTTCACCGCACCGGCAACGTCTTCGATCGGCACGTTCGGGTCAACCCGGTGCTGATAGAGCAAGTCGATGGTCTCGACCTTGAGCCGCTTGAGCGACCCCTCGGCGGCCTGCTTGATGTGTTCCGGTCGACTGTTCAGGCCCGGCGCACCCTTCATCCCACGGGGATCGAAATTCGGAGTGAGGTCGAATCCGAACTTGGTGGCGATCGCCAATTGTTTGCGGAAGGGAGCGAGGGCCTCGCCCACAAGTTCTTCGTTGATGAACGGGCCATAGACTTCGGCGGTGTCAAAGAACGTGATGCCGCGTTCAACGGCTGCCCGCAGGAGCGAAGTCATCTCCTGCTTGTCTTTGGGCGGGCCGTAGGAAAAGCTCATTCCCATGCAGCCAAGGCCGAGGGCCGAAACTTCCAGATTGCTTTTTCCAAGTTTGCGCTTTTGCATTGTTTCTCCTTTAAGTGTTACGCTGGTTACTCAGACTGGAGAGAAGCCATATCGATGCAGAACCGGTACTTCACGTCGGACTTGACTAGCCGCTCGTAGGCCTCATTGACCTTCTGGATGGGGATGACCTCGACGTCGGCGGTGATGTTGTGCTTGCCGCAGAAATCGAGCATCTCCTGCGTCTCAGCGATGCCGCCAATGATGGAACCGGCCAGATTGCGGCGGCCCATCAGCAGGGTGAAAGCAGAAACCGGCATCGGCTTCTCCGGCGCGCCGAGGAGGGTGAGGGTGCCATCGTGGGCGAGCAGGTTCAGATAGGCGTTGATGTCGTGATCCGCCGCGATCGTGTCGAGGATGAAGTCGAAGCCGCCCGCGTGCTTCTTCATCTCGTCGGCGTTGCGGGAGACGACGATCTCGTTGGCGCCCAGGCGAAGCGCGTCTTCCTTTTTGTTCGGCGAGGTCGTGAAGACCACGGTGTGCGCTCCGAACGCATGCGAGAACTTCACGCCCATGTGGCCCAAGCCGCCAAGGCCGACGATGCCGACCTTCTTGCCCGTGGTCACGCCCCAGCGGCGCAGGGGCGAGTAGGTGGTGATCCCCGCGCACAGGAGCGGTGCGGTCCCGGCAAGATCGAGGTTGGTCGGGACGCGCAGGACGAAGTGCTCGTCGACGACGATGCTGTCGGAGTAGCCGCCATAGGTGACCGCGGCAGTCTTATGCTTGTCCGGCGAGTTGAAGGTGAGCGTCTGGTTCGGACACAGGTTTTCGAGGTTGGCCTTGCACTGAGGGCAGGTGCGGTCGGAGTCGACCAGACAGCCCACGGCGACGAGGTCGCCGGGCTTGTACCTGGTGACTGCCGAACCGACCTTGGTGACGCGCCCGACGATCTCGTGGCCCGGCACGATCGGGTAGACGGTGGGCATAATGCTCTTCCACTCGTTACGGACCTGGTGAAGGTCGGAGTGGCAGATGCCGCAAAATAGTATCTCGATCTGAACATCGCGTTCAGTTGGATCGCGCCGCGGGATCTTGGTGGAGGCCAGCAGCGAGGTCGCGCTGGCAGCGGAGTAAGCTTTCGTCTTGTACATATTCCAATGCTCCTATTGGTTTGCCTTTCGGGCGAGGTATTGATCGTCGGAAACCTTTTCCATCCAGTCAGCGGACTTCCCGTGGAGCTTTTCCACAATCGCGATGTGCGTCATGGCGGTGGTTGCCGTGGCGCCGTGCCAGTGCTTTTCACCCGGAGGGAACCAGACGACATCGCCCGGGCGGATTTCCTCGACCGGCCCGCCCGAGCGCTGCGCCCAGCCGCAGCCGGCCGTCACGATCAAGGTCTGGCCGAGGGGATGCGTGTGCCATGCCGTGCGGGCACCGGGCTCGAAGGTGACACTCGCACCAAAATGGCGCGCCGGTTCGGGTGCATCGAACAGCGGGTCAATCCGAACTGTGCCAGTGAAGTAATTGTCCGGTCCCTTGCCGGAAGATTGGGAACCGCTTCGTTTGATCTCCATTTGCTTTCTCCTTCGGGTGGATCGAACGCTTTGTTGGTAGCGTCAACTACGTTCGGTCAATTGCTGCAAACCACACAGGCGTCCAACAAGCGCTTGTACCAGAGTCCAAGGAAGCCGCAGCTAATCCTGAGGCATCCCGACCTTTCCTTGCGATTTTAGCTAAGCGATTGCCCGGTGCTGTATGACGATTCTCGAAAGTGCTTGTATAATCCTCCAAAAGGCGTCTCCACGCGGTGAACTGACCGGCAAAGGGGTTTAGAATGCCCCAAATGATGAACGTTACCAGCGAACGACAGGCCAGCCGCATGCAGGCCGACCAAGAGGAACTCGCCGAGCGGATCGCGCGGGCGCTGCCGCGCGACGGAACGGTCGAACCTCAGCCGGGTCTGCACTTTCGCCGCCATTCCAGACCGGCCGAACGAGTTTACGGCTCCTATGCGCCCGCGTTCTGCGTGATCGCACAGGGGACCAAGGACATCCTGCTCGGCGAAGACACCTTCCGGTACGACCGCGCGCATTACCTGATCAGCACAATGGAGTTGCCGCTGATAGGTGAAGTTGTGGAAGCGTCGCCGGAGCGGCCGTACCTGAGTTTCCGGTTGGTGCTCGATCCCTCGGTCGTCACGTCGGTGATGGTGGAGTCGGGCCTCGTACAGCCGCGCGGCGACGGTGGTGTGAAAGCGGTCAATGTTAGCCCGCTCGACGCAAATCTGCTCGATGCCACGCTGCGGCTCGTGCGGCTGATCGACACACCAACCGAATATCGCGCCCTTGCGCCTCTTGTTGTCCGCGAGATCGTCTATCGCCTCCTGACGGGCGCGCAAGGCAGCCGCATGCGTCACCTTGCGACGTTCGGCGGTCATGCGCACCGGATGGTGCGCGCTGTCCGAAGCCTAAGCGAGAATTTCGACAAGCCGCTGCGGATCGATGGCCTGGCAAGGGAACTCGGCATGAGCGTCTCGGGGTTCCACGCCCACTTCAAGGCCGTGACGGCCATGAGCCCGTTGCAGTTCCAGAAGCAACTGCGGCTTCAGGAGGCCCGCCGACTGATGCTCAATGAGAATCTCGACGCTGCGGAGGCGGGCTATCGCGTAGGCTACGATGACGCTTCGCACTTTAGCCGGGAGTACAAGCGACAATTCGGCGAGCCGCCGATGCGGGATGTCGAACAGTTGCGAGAAATGGCCGGCGCCAGCGCCCCTCAATAATGGTCAGAAAGTCCAGCATGGACGAGCGGGTTCAAGCGAGGAGTTTAAATCCTGTCGCTTGATAAGAAGAGAGCTAGGCTGCCCGTCGAAAGCAGGCCCAGAACGCCGTTTTGACGGTGCGACGGGTAACGTAACGAGCCCCCGCTATGACCCCGTGCACATCATCCATGTGCGCGGGGCTTTCTCTTTGGTTTGCGGGCAATAAACGGCCATTGGCGCCGCGGTCGATCAAATCCACCATTCCTCGCATGTAGACCATGGCAATCTCGGGCCATTGCTCAAGGGACGGCTCTGACAGCTTCCGCGCTAAAGCCTTCGCCCAAGCCGAGCAACGAGAATGCGGACGGCTCCTCAGCAGCATCACCAGCAGGCGAGCGATTTTAGAGCAGATTGCACTTTAGAATCTCGGCAATGGAGAATTGCGCACCGCAGATGACGCTGTCCGACGCGCCATAATAAATCGTAACCGCGTCGTCATCCACAAGATGTCCGTTGGTGAAGACGACATTGCCGAAGAAGCCGGTCTGTTCATACGGCGCGCTAGGCTCCATGATTGGATCCTTTGAACGGGCAATCACCTTCCACGGTTGTTCCAAGTCCAGCAGCAGCGCGCCGAGGCAATAGCGATTCTTCTCGTTGGCACCATGATAAATTTCCAGCCAGCCGGCCGGAGTTCTGATTGGCGCGGCACCAGCACCCACGCGGGCGCTGTCCCACATCCCCGGTCGCGTCCGCGCGAGACAGGCATGCCTGCCCCAGTGCAACCGATCGGGCGACTGCGCGAGCCAGATGTAGTTGCCGCCAATCTCCGGGCTGGACGGACGGTGCAGGGCAAAATAACGACCGCCAATCGTCTCTTCAAACAGCACACAATCTTTGTTGTGCGGCGGAAAGATGAGGCCGTGTTCGTGAAATTGTTTCCAGTCCGGCGTGGAGCGCATTCCCACCGCGACGCCATTCGGCGAAACGGCAGTATAGGTCAGATAGGAAACGCCAGCGAGCTGCGAAACCCGGCAGTCTTCGATGCCGAAAGTTTCATACGCGCCGTGACCATAGAGCGGCGGATACGCCGCGTCCTGGCGGAAACGAATTCCATCATCGCTGGTGAGCATTCGCAAATGCGAAAGCGTGGTCAGATAATGCACCCCGTCGTAACGCAGCACGCGCGGATTGGAAATATCAAGTCGCGGATCATTCCGATCAAACTCCAACACCCGCGCTTCACCAGCCTCGGAGAGAATGGGAAAAGAAACACATCCTTTACGTTGCGGAGGACGTTCCGCCACCCGCACGAGCAGGCAAGTCTTGCCGTTGAAGCGGAAGACCCCCGGATTCAAGAGACACTCAACCTGCCAGTCGGGCCGGCTCGGCTGGATATCAGCCGGTCGGACCAGGGGGTTTTCCGGGAATCGCCTCGCAAGGTCGCTCGTGTTGTTCATGATTTTTAAGCGCTTCAAGGTGGCATCGTGCAATCAGGCACAGGATCGTGGATTCTGCTTCATCCGTGGCACATGGCCAGCAACGCATCATGAAGCCGAACCATGGCCAAACATCATCGGCCTCCTTGCCAAAGTTGTCCACTTTCATACCACAAAAAGGGAATCGCGCGCGGGCGCGCAAGTAAAACGCGGAAACGGTATAATGCCCCCTTTATGCTCAAGCTGGGGGCGGCCGTCGATTAATTGGGTAAATCCAAAACAACAACAGAGGCATTGAACATGACAGTTTCAAAATCGGAATTAACAATCGGCATTGTTGGTGCAGGAGCTTTTGCAGCTTTTGCATCAAAAGCATTTCTCCAGGTGCCGGGAATAAGAGTAGTTGCAGTTGCTGATACCAATTCAATGTCGGCGCAGCATTTGGCGGGCGAATTGTCGGCGAAGGCGTATTCAGATTATGAATCCTTCTTACGTGACCGCAGCATCAGCCTGGTTTACATTTCAACACCGCCCAATTTACATTATTCTCAATCGAAGGCAGCCTTACTTGCCGGAAAACATGTGATTTGTGAAAAACCGGCAGCACTAAGAACCGCAGAAGCGGAAGAACTTGCGCTTCTTGCGCGATCAAAACGATTACTATATGTCGTTAATCTGATGCAGCGTTACAATCCATTGTTTTCAATTGTCAGGGATATTGTGAAAGAAAATGTGCTGGGGGAATTTCTTCACGGATTTTTTGAAAATTATGCCAGTGATGAAAATCTTAAACAGGATCATTGGTTTTGGGATGAAGAGAAAAGCGGCGGAATCTTCATTGAACATGCCGTGCATTTTTTTGATTTGTTTGCCGGCTGGTTGGGGAAGGGTGAAATCATTCACGCAGCACAGTGGCAACGGCCCGGAACCGAAAGGAAAATAAACGACCGCGTTCAGTCGACCGTCAACTACCCGCGAGGGCCCGTGACTTTTTATCATGGTTTTGATCAACGCAAGATTTTGGACCGTCAGGAAATGAGGCTGCAATTTGAAAGAGGAGACATCTCACTGTTTGAATGGGTTCCGGTAAAATTGCGTTTGCACGGTTTGCTTCAAAAGGAACAAATTGAAAGACTCAAAAAGATGATGCCGGATTGTGTAATCGTTCAAAACGGAAAATTAGAGGATGGGAATCAAAAAGCCAGAGGACGTTTTCATGATTTGGTTTTTGATCAGCACGTAAATTTGGAGTATGGAAATAGCGCAGACAAACAAAACCGTTACCAGCAATTACTGATCTCAATGATTAAAGATCAATGGAATTGGATTCTGGATAATTCAGTTGTCAGAGTGATTGATGACAGTAACGCTATTGACTCTTTACGCATGGCGGTAACGGCAAGAGATACAGCTAAACAATACTGATCAATCTTCGCAAAGCGAAGGATTTTGCTTAATGGGAAGCAAGGGAGTCGGTAGGCTAGTGTAGGATGCGGTTTAGACAGCGGACCCGCCTGCAGGGAGGCGCGAAGCCTGCCATTGAACGACGAGGATCAGCCTTTTATCCCGCTGACGTTGACGCCTTCAATAAAATATCGCTGGAACAAAAAGAATATGAGAATGACCGGCATCGTCATGAGCATGTTGCCGGCCATGATGAGCGTGGAATCACCGCCCTGGTCCACGTTCATGCCGAACAGACCGAGGCTGAGCGGGAAGCGCGACTGATCGCGCAGCATCACCAGCGGGCCCATGAAATCATTCCAGGCGCCCATGAAGACCATGATGGCGATGGCAGCAAGCGTGGGTTTGACCAGCGGCAGAATGATGTACCACCAGGTCTGAATGGCGTTCAGTCCATCGATCCTGGCTGCTTCTTCCAATTCCCTGGGTATCGTTTTCATGTTCTGGGTCATCAGGAAAATGAAGAAGGCGCTGCCGAACCAGGCGGGAACCCACAGGGGATTGAGCGTGTTGTACCAGCCGAGCGATCGCCAGATGACGAACGATGGGATCATGGTGACCTGACCGGGGATCATCATGGTGCTGAGAAGAATACCGAAGGCAATCGCCCGACCGGGCCATTGCAGGCGGGCAAAGGCGTAGGCGACAAAGGATGAGCTGAATAATGCCCCGGCCACTTGCAGGGCCACCAGCAGCACGCTGTTTCCGACATAGGTCCAGAAGGGAACCGCTCGAAACGCCCGGCCATAGTTTCGCTCTACTTTTCCGCAGATCGCTCCAAGGGTGGAGCTGGGGCGGATGAACAATCGCAATGTCGCGGCCGTGGGTGAGGATGCGGAGGAACTTCCCAAAACGGACTGAAGAGGTATCCAGGTTTTGGGGCGATACGTGGAGTCATCAAATCCCGGCAATTGAAAAATCAGGCTGCTGGCACGGTACTGGGCGAGGTAGGTCGTCCACGTGGATCGCCAGG
>JBEKXM010000139.1:0-9332 GCA_049512115.1 Tepidisphaeraceae bacterium
GATCCAAAGATAAGCCTTATCTTGGGATAGGAGAAGGAAATACGGCACATCAGCGAGCACATCATGGGCGATGAGATTGCGGCGAAGCACCGTCGCGATTCGCGGACTCATTTCTTCGCGATTCTTCACTTCAATGACCGCGACCAGGGAGCCATTGGGCTTATGGATTACAATATCCGGCCGCATAGTGGTGGGCATGGCGATTACTCCCGTTCGAAAGCGGACCTATCAACTCACCCCTATTCTAGCAGGTCAATGCGGCATCGGGAACGCCTTGCAGAACTCGGCGACTTCCTGGCGGATTTTCGCCAGCGCCGCGGAATCGGATTTGCTCACGATCGCCCGGTCGAGAAAATCGGCGACCTTGGCGATGTCGTTCTCCTTCAATCCGCGCGTCGTCAGCGCGGGCGTGCCCAGGCGCAGACCGCTGGTGACTTTCGGTGGACGCGGATCGTTGGGAACGCCGTTTTTGTTGGCGATGATGCCGGCGGCTTCCAGGGATTTTTCCGCATCGGAACCGGTCAGGGCCGCGTCGCGGGCTCGCAGGTCGATCAGCATCAGATGGTTGTCCGTCCCGCCGCTCACCAGTCGATATCCGTGCTTTTGCAGCGCCGCGGCCAGGGCCTTGGCGTTTTTCACGATCTGGGCGCAATACGTTTTGAACTCCGGCCGCAGCGCTTCGCCGAACGCCACCGCCTTGGCCGCGATGATGTGCATCAGCGGCCCGCCCTGGCTGCCGGGGAAAACGCTGCGGTTGACGGACTTGGCCAAGTCCGGGTCATTGCTCATGATCAACCCCCCGCGCGGGCCGCGAAGCGTCTTGTGCGTTGTCGTCGTCACGACATGGGCATGCGGAAACGGCGAGGGGTGCACCCCCGTCGCCACCAGCCCGGCGATGTGCGCGATGTCCGCCAGAACCAACGCACCCACCTCATCGGCAATTTCGCGGAACTTGGCGAAGTCGATGATGCGCGGATACGCGCTGTAACCGCAGAGAATCATCTTCGGCCTAAGCTCCTTCGCCTTGGCACGCACATTGTCGAAATCAATCTGTTCGGTCTTGGGATCAAGCTCGTAATGATCCGGCTTGTAAAAGATCGCCGAAGCGTTCAGCTTCATCCCATGGCTGAGATGTCCTCCGCTCGCCAGGTTCAACGAAATGTATCGGTCTCCGGGTTGCATGATCGACATGAACGCGGCGAGGTTGGCGTTGGCGCCGCTGTGGGGCTGGACATTGGCGAACGCGCACGAGAACAACTGCTTGGCCCGGTCGATCGCCAGGTTCTCGATCTGATCGTAGAACCCGCATCCGCCGTAATATCGCGCTCCGGGATACCCCTCGGCATATTTGTTGGTCAGCACGCTTCCGGCGGCCTCCAGGACGGCGGGCGAAACGTGATTTTCGCTGGCGATGAGTTCCAGCGTCGATTCCTGCCGGCGGGTTTCCTGCCGGATCAGCTCGGCGATCTGCGGGTCCGTTTGAGCAAGGTTCATTCGATCTGCCTTTCGTGCCAAAGTGGGGGATTCTAGCGAGGTCCCGGCTGGTTTTACAGCGACCCCTTGCCTCGGCAGGAAAACGAAATAGAATTAGCGATTACTCACCTGGCGGGAGGTCTTCATGTTGCGATTCAGAACTCTGGCGGCCCTTGCATGCGTCGTGCCGGCCCTGCTGTTTGCACTGGGCTGTTATGAAACCGAATATCCGCTTGGCTCGGCGGACAAGGCGACCGTGGACCCCGCCTACGTCGGGGATTTTACCATGACGGACAACAATGGATCCGAATCCATCATCATCCGCAATATCGACAACCATCTGTATTACGTCGAATACATTGACAAGGACAATAAGCCGGACCGCATGGTCGGATACACCTCGGACGTGAACGGCGTCACCTTCGCCAATCTACGCGGCCTGACCGACGACGGCTCGATCGACAAGAAGTTCCTGGTAATGCGCATTTCCCTCTCGGCCGATCACGCAAAGCTCTCACTGCGAAATCTGAAGGATGATTTCTTCAAGGACAAGAACGTCAATTCCTCTGACGCCCTGCAAACGCTGATCGCAGCCAATCTCGAAAACGATCAGATGTACGATGCGGAAGCGGTTGTGGCCACACGAGTGGTACCGGCCACGCAACCCTCCAAATGATCGTTACGCCGGCGCCCCATACAGCGCCTTGACGGATGGGCGAGACAAAACAATCAGCGTGAAGACCCCGAGGACGGTGCCAAATGGCACCTGGATGCAACTGATCGCGGCCACGACGATGCTGAAGGTCAGGTGCTGGCGGCGAGCCATGAAGCGGCCGGATATAAACAGACACGTCGCAATCCCCCACATGACGAGCATGACCATAACGCCAACCGCGACAAATATCAGGCCAAATCCGGATATGTCCTGACCGTTGGTGGGAAGCTTTCCAGAGGCGATCACCGCGCCGAAGACAATATAAAGAATCGCGAAACAACCGAAGAAGGCGAGAAGCCCGCCGGCAATGTAGTGGAAGATCGACAGCAGCCGCAGATGTTCATCATCCCGGTTATAGGGATATTGCGAGGCATAGCCAAGCGGCTCGGGTGCGGTCATCCGATGCGCATTATCTCACACCCGATGCTTCAGACGCAATGAATTCTCCACCGCGGGCCGGCCCATGGGGTAATACTGAAAACCCGTCTCGCGCATCAGGTCGCGATGCAGGCAGTTGCGCCCGTCGAAAATGATCGGGCTGTTCATCGTCGCCGCGATTTTGCGGAACGGAAGCGTTCCGTATTGCGCCCAATCGGTCAGCAACGCCACGGCATCCGCGCCGGCGCTGCAACTCACCGGTTCGGGGTACCATTCCACCTCGTCCTTGAAGACCTGTTTCATGTTCTCCATCGCCTTGGGATCCGTCGCTTTTACGTGCGCGCCCTTATCCAGGAGATGGCGGATCACGTCCAACGCCGCCGATTCGCGGATGTCGTCCGTGTCGGCCTTGAACGCCAGGCCCCACACCGCGATCTTCGCCCCCTTCAGCGGGCGATCCAGCTTCTGTTCGATCTTCTCCACGAATCGCCGTTTTTGGTTCTTGTTGATGGCCTGGATCGCGTTCACGAACAGGTTCTCATAACCAACGGCGCGTGAAATGTGCTCCAGCGCCGCGATGTCCTTGGGGAAGCAGCTTCCCCCGTACCCGCACCCCGCCCGCAGGAACGCCGGGCCGATTCGGTTGTCCGAGCCGACGCCCTTGCGGATGTCCTCGATATCAGCCCCGTAGGCTTCGCACAGAATCGTCATTTCGTTCATGAACGAGATGCGCGCCGCCAGCATGCTGTTCGCCGCATACTTCGTCAGCTCGGCGCTTTCCCATCCCATCGTCAGGAACTTGTCCTCGTCTTCCGGCTTGACCAGCGGGTCATACAGCCTGCGCATCATGCGAAACGCCTCGGGGCTTTCGCCGCCGACCACGATGCGGTCGGGTTTCATGCAGTCCTGCACCGCCGTGCCTTCCTTCAGGAACTCCGGATTGCTCACCACCTGCACGTGTGCCCGCGTCTGCGTCTTGAGGAAATTGTAGAGCTTGCGATTGGTTCCCGCCGGAACGGTGGATTTCACCACGATCGTCACGAGGTAGTCGCTGTTGTTATCCGCCAGGGCGTCGCACACTTCCTTCCCCGCCGCCTCCAGGTCGCCCATCTCCACGGTGCCGTCCGGCCTGGACGGCGTCCCGACGCACAGGAAAACCACCTCCGCGTCCTTCACTGCCGTCTTGACGTTGTCGGTGAATTGCAGTTGACCTGAGGCATATTGTTCCTGCATCAACTCATGCAGTCCCGGCTCGAAGATTGGGCAGTGCCCGTCGAGCAGGGTCTTCAGCTTCTTGGGGTCCTTCTCAACGCCGCGAACGGTATGACCTATGCTCGCAAGGCAAGTGCCCGTCACCAGGCCCACGTATCCACACCCGATTACTGTTACGTCCATGGAAAACTACCTCTTGCTTTTATCAAAATAGCCACAAGCGTCGATCACGCATTGATACGACATGATACGACATGGAATCCGATCTTAAGTCAAATCGGACATTAAGGAGGCACGCCTTGGTTGATTTGGCGACGATTTTTCCGATCCACAAATGCGATAATACGTTCTGCCAGCGACGGTTATGGGACGGCAAAGATCAGCCCTCGGAGGATCCGGGCGTGGAGTCGTCGGTCGGGCCGGTTTCGCGCGGGGGAGCCTGGTTTTCGCCCGGGATTGGCGTCTGGGGCACGATCTGCTGCGACGGGCCGCGCAGCTCCACCACCGCGCCTGATGGGTGGTCGCCCGACGCGGACATCACCGCATCGAGAGCCCCCAATGCTTTGGGACTCACCACCCGCGGCTTCTCGTGCACCAGCCCCATCTTGTATGCCGCCACGATCAATGAGCCGAAAATCACCAGATAAAACGCAACCGCATATCGAGTTCGCATGTAGGCGATGAGCATTCCCAACAGGCAAAAGGCGATAGCCAATCCGTAGAGGATAATGACGGTTTTGCGGATGGAATATCCCCTGGCGACGAGTTGATGGTGAAGATGGTGACGGTCCGCGCCGAACAGCGGTCGCCGATTGACCCACCGCCGAACCAGCGCCAAGGTCGAATCCATAATGGGCAATGCGAACATGACCAGCGCCGCCAGGAGCCATTTCGAATTCTCCGCCGCCAGCAGCACAATCAGCGTCGCGCAGGAGTAGCCCAGGAACATGCTGCCGGTGTCCCCCATGAAGATCGAAGCAGGATTGAAATTATACGGCACGAACCCGAGCGTCGCCCCCAGCAGCGCCAGGGCCAGGACGATCCGGACCGCATCCCAATCCTGATCCTGGGCGTCCACCGCCAGCCGAACGGCCAGAAACAGGAATCCTCCGACGATCACCGCCGTCACTCCGCCGCATAGTCCGTCCAATCCGTCCATCAGATTGGTTGCATTGCAGCAGCCGACGACCAGGAAGATCACAAACGACCAGCTCAGGACTTCCGTCAACGATTGGGGGATATAGAAATGCGGGCCCAGAAGAATTTGCATCCGGGCGCCGAGCGGGGAAAGAAGCGGTCCGAGGCATTGCGACCCAACCCCGCCCTTGAGCAAAATGAGCGCCGCGATCACCTGACCGAGAATCTTGCCCCGCGGTGGAAGCCTTTTTACGTCGTCCCAGAGTCCCATCGCCACGATGATCAACGCGCCGAAGACGATGTTCAGCTTGACCTGCAAATGCGCCGAACCGATCTGGTCCTGCGGGATATGAAGCTGGCTCGTCGCCAGACCCGCAACCCACCCCATGAACACCGCCACTCCCCCCAGATAGGCGACCGGCGACGTGTGCAACTTCCGCAGATGATCCGGCTGGTCAATAATCCCATAATAGTTGGCGACCAGCCGCATGATCGGCGTGAAGATGAAGCTGACAATGAACGCCGCGTAAAAAACGTAGATGTGCGGGGACAGCACGGTATCCCAGGTCAAATCCGGCATGGTTGTCGTAACTTGCGCGACGCTCAACATTTGACTGTTTCCGGTCCTCCGGT
Organism: Tepidisphaeraceae bacterium; assembly: GCA_049512115.1. GTDB lineage: Bacteria > Planctomycetota > Phycisphaerae > Tepidisphaerales > Tepidisphaeraceae > PALSA-1353. The sequence goes on from JBEKXM010000139.1 coordinate 5,549, forward strand.
TTGCACGACTACATTATCGTCGCCGCTCTTACCTCAGGCAACATCGACCGCGATGAAATTGCGCCCCGACGCCGGGAAGGGCAAGCCCTCCCTCCGGGACCGGCAATCTCTTGATGATTGAGCGTTTGGATGGCAAATGGATGGCAATAAATAATGCCGGCCGCGGTTCTCCGCGGCCGGCATCGCCAGAAAGTGGGAAGGGGAGCGTCACGTCAGGCCCGTCAAGCCGCCCCATTGTCGGGCGGTGCTTGCCGTTGCGTGCGCCTGACTCCCATCATGTACGATTCAAAATCCCCGCAGGCAAATCTTCCCCAAAAATTCCGGGCTTCAGCATCATGGCCCGATAATCCCCGCATTTACTCGCAACTTGCACTTGCAACTCGCAACTTCCCCTCACGTCTTCACCTGCGACATCAAGAACACCGACAACGGTCCGAAAATGAAGATCGGCATCCATGCCATCAGCGCCGGCCAGAGATTCACCAGGTCCGGACTCGGGGGGGTCGCGGCCATCTGGTAGGTCACGAAAACGCTGCCCATGCACAGGCTCGACAACAGCAGGCACTTGAACGCCGCGCTTTTCAGCCGCCCCGGCTCTCGCGTCAGCACCGTCGAAATCGCCAGCAGCAGCAGGAAAACGTTCAGCAGCCATTGCGCCACACGCAGGTGCTTGGCCCTCAGCAGATCGATCGTCCCGTAACGATTCAGGCTCAGCAGTTGGTTGATCTTCTGTAGCGGAAGAAGCTGGATGTAATCCTTCCCAAGGTTCAACGCGATCTCATCGGGGGTCATCGAAGTCGAGTACCATGCCTTCGGCGTCGCCTGGGCCTGGGTCACCTGCTCCTCCGGCGGCGCGATCGGAACCGAATAGCCGTTCGTCAAATCCCATCGCTTCAATTTCGCGTTCCATACGGCTTCATCCGCATAAATATGCGCCACCGGCCGAAAGCTCGCGTCCCGTTCGATCACGTCCAGATATTCGATTCTCGCCGGCGATGGCCCCTTGGGCGGAATGTACCTCGCCGCGTTGAACAAACCCCCGTTCGGGTCCTCCATCATGTTCACCGGATACATCCTCAGCGTCGACTCGTGAACGTCGCCGTGCTCCCGCATCAGTTTCGGGATCATTCTCGGAATGATCACTTCCTGATCGATCGGCAAAAGGATCACGTTCAACACCACGCCGGCGACGATCACCGGCATGGCGACGCGGTACATCGGCATCCCCGCCGCCAGTAACGCCGTCATCTCGTTGAACCGGCTCAGACGCATCATCGTGAATGCCGCCGCCACCACCGCGATCATCCCCGATAATTGCACGAAAAATGAAAACGCCTTGTAAAAATAAAAATTCCCGATGTCATAAATCATCCGCCCGACCGTGTAATTCTCCGACGACGACAGGCTCTGCGTCAGATTGCCGAAGTTGAAGACCATGTCCAACGCCACGTACATCCCCACCAGCACCATCAGGCTGATGAGGTAGTTCTTCACGAACGCGCCCAAAACGTAGCGATCGATGATCTTCATAGGGAGCTAATCTTCACGGTGCGTGTCGCTGCGCGACTTCGATCAGGCTCCTGCGAATCTGCCGGCCATCTTTGTATTGGCTGAAATCGTTCAGCGTCGAATAAACGTAGTCCGGGCCCAGCGGATGCCATGAGGGCGCCGCATCGTACCCCTTGCCAAGCCGCCGGACCAATACCACCCGCGGCCAGGACTGCGGCGAGGATTCATCGCCGTCGAAAAAATCAAATGCCGTCGGACGCGTCGGATCGGCCAGCGGCCGAACCTCGCCCTGCGTCGGAAGATAGAACGACAATTCAGAGGCGTATTCGTAATCCGCCGCGCAGACCGTTGAATCAAACCGCAACGGCTCTACTTTCCTTTCCGCCAGATCGCGCCAGCCGAACAGATGGTCCCATTGCGGGCTTCCCAGATCGGCGGACAACTTCCATACAAGCTGCGGAGCGTGCAGGACGGCGGTGAAGACCAGGGAGACGATGATCGCCGCCTCGGCCCACGTCTTTCGGGGCCGCCGCCAGTTTTCCCCCAGGTATCGGGCGTACAGCATGACCGCCGGGAAATACGCGAACATCGGCCAGTTGACTTCCGGACGCCGGCGCACGGCCGAAATGGCGAAGAACACCAGCGGCGTCGTCGCCGCCAGCAGCAGGATGCGCACCGGCATCGGATTGTCTCTCCGCCGCCAGTAGATGACCAGCCCCGCCACGCAGACGCCCAGCATCACCGGCGTGCAAATCGCCGCCTGCCCGCCGGCGTAGTCCAGGAGATTTTTCCACGCCGGCGAAGTCCCGCCGCCGACGCCGTGATGCAGTTGAAACCGGAACGATGCCCATTGGTGCTGGGCATTCCAGAAAAGCACGGGTGAAAACACCGCCGCCGCCACCAGCGCCGCCAGCCAGGGCCACGGCGTCAGAAGCTGCCGCCGGCCTTCCGAACATGAAACCAAGGCCAGCAGGACCGCCAGACCAAGCAGAACGCTGGTGTATTTTGAATCCAGCGCCAACCCCATGAACGCTCCAAATGCCAGCCAGTTCAGGGCGGCGTTTCGGCCGCCGCCGAAAATCCGCAGCGCCGCCGTCAGTGCCGTCGCCTGGAAGAAGCACGCCGGCGCATCCGGCGTCACGATGGAGCCGGTCACCGCCACCATCGGGCTGACCAAGAGTGCGATCGGCACGAACGCCGCCGCGCGGCGGTCGCCGGTCAGTCGCCGCGCCGCCATCGTCAGGACTAAAACCGTTCCCCCCGTCATCAGGCCGACAAGCCAGCGCACCCCCAACTCCGAGCTTCCCAGAATCGCCGTGCCCAGCCGGATCAGATATGCCACCATCGGTGGATGATCCAGGTAGCTCGCCGCCGGATGCCGCGACCAGACCCAGTAATACGCCTCGTCGGGGACCAGGTTCCACATCGCATCGAAAATCCACCGGCTCAGCAGCCATACCAGAAACAGCGCCGCCAACCCGCGCGGCGCCAGCCAAAGCCATGAATCCCGCCTCGCCGCGGGACCAGACGTCGCCCTGGTGCTGGCGGGCATGTCAACCGTCATCGTTTTTGCAGCCTGTAGGTTAAATATATTGCCGCCATCAGCACCACGACGTTGCCGCTCCAGATGAAAGCCAGCGACATCGGCAACGGGTCCTTGAACTCCGCGCCGATCGCGTAGGATATGTGCGTCGCCATCTGCTGGCCGCTGACGATCAATATCATGCTCAGCAGCGCCGGAACGAAACTCGCCGCAAATGCGTTCAGAAAATTTCCGCTCCGGAACATCACCCCCAACGCGCAGCCCACCATTACCAGGCTCAGGCAACTCAGTGCGAAGCTGGCGCGGCCATGCAGTTCGCTCCGTGCGGCATTGTTGGCGCGAACCTGCTCGTGATGAAGGCAGAAATACTCCCACGACGCCACTTTCCACTGCCGCACGTCGTCGGATGCCGTACCCGGATCGCACACCGGGTCCCGAAGAAAATCCGCCAGCCCCTTGTTCCCGATCGCCCGCACCGCCGCCGGCATCGGCACCGAAAAGCTCCGCGCAAAACTTCCTCGCGGTGTTTCCAAACCGCCCTGCGTCTGGAGCCTTACCCGAAACAGCTCGACGCTCACGTTCATCCGGTCCGCCGCCGGGCCGCTGTACGATCTCACGTCGGTATTCGGCTGCACCCGGATGTCGATCTCCCGCGCGTGGGCGAAAAGCGTCTGCTGCGACCCGTGCGCTTCCCGCATCCACGCCGTTTCCTCGCTGTCGCTCCCCGGGGAC
>JBEKXM010000140.1:0-9331 GCA_049512115.1 Tepidisphaeraceae bacterium
GAGCGTTCGGAAGGTGCGCCTCGCCGCAGGACAAGCTCCAGGAAACGTTTCTGCAAGCCCAGCATCACGAGTAACGTCTAGCCACGGTCGACTCGCCGAGAGACAGGATCTTTGGCATCGCCCGCCATGTCGGCCTCAATACGGTTCGCAAGTATCGGCCGACCGAATCGTTGGACAACGCCCCGGTGTGCCGCGCGGAGCCTGACGACGAGTTGGCCGCGATGCGCGAAGCGATCGCGAAATTACCGCCGGCGATGGGCGAACCGCTGGAGCTTCGGTTGCGAGAGAACCTCAGTTACGAGGAGATCGCATCCATGCTGGAGATTCCGATTGGAACAGTGCGTTCCCGCCTGCATAACGCGATGCGGCGGCTTCGCGACGAGATGGGAGCCGAACAGCCCCGGAGGAATAGCCATGGATAAGCAGACGCTGGAACGATTGATGATCGATGAGGCGCTGGGTGCACTTGAGCCGGACGTGAGTTTGCTGTTGTCGGCGTACTGCGAGACGCTGAGCAACTGTGACGCGGAACTTGCCGCGTGGCAGCGCGTGGCGGCTGGCGCACGCGCCGCCATGCCGGAGCAAGCGACGGAAGAGCTGCCGCCATTCGCTGCGCCCGTTCGGCTTTCTCGCCCGTGGCGTCTGGCGCGCATCGGCGTGTCGATCGCCGCCGTGTTAGCGATCGGCGTGGGGATTGGCCTGCGAATGGCGCCTCAACCATCGCATCCGCCGCAGTCCAACGTCACGGTGCAGTCTACCACAACCGAAATGCCCCGCTCCGCTGGTGTGTCGGACTTCTGGTCTTCCCAGCGTCTGATGGCATCCGCACAGCAGCCCGAACGCCTGGCGACATCGACCTGGCATTGGACTTCCCCCATTGCCGAACCCGAAATCGGAGAAACCAAATGAAAACGCGAGTATGGATGATCTTGATTCTGGGCGCTTTCATTGTGACCGGCTGTGTGCCGACGCGATATTCCTGGTCGCCCGACGGCAAATGGATGACGGTCCTCAGCGACGACGGCCTTCGTCTGGCCGACGGCGACGGAAATCTGCTTTCGCCTGCGATCGGCGGCGTGGACTGCGCGACATGGTTTCCTGATTCCAAGCGGGTGCTGGTCTCCCGGCAGATTGACGTGAAGACGTGGGATGAGATGAGCAAATACCTGACGCCCGAGCAGACTCAGGACGCCATCGAAGCCGCGCGGCACGCGCGCGACGCCGCGTTGGCCTACGACTGGAACGCCGCCGATCCCAACGATCTTCAGAAATTCGCCGACGCGATGAACGCTCAATACGCGAAGGACGAACACTTTCAGCGGGTGATGAAGGAACTCGGCGGAGCGGTCGCTCTGTACGTGCGCGATCACCGGGATGCGGCCTTGCAGCAGAAGATCCCGCCTCAAACGTGGAAGGTGTTGGGGGGCCTGAGTCAATCCGTGCAGAGCATCGAAGTGTACGCTGTCGACGCCACTGGCGCGACACCCGGGCCGCGTCTGATGACTTCACTGAAAAGCATTCATGAACTGCGAGTCTCGCCAACCGGCGCGGCGGCGATCGTCGTCACCGATTCCGAGCAAGCGCACGCTTCGGATCTGTGGGTCGTGCCGACGGATGGGACTGCCCCGGCCGTGAAGTTCAGCGATCAGGCCGCGTGGTATCCGGACTGGTCGAGCGACGGGCAAGAGGTGCTGTTGGTCCGAGCGGCAACGCCTGCGGCCGGCGATGCGTCCCGGCTCGGCTCGGTCACGCGGATGCGCGCGATAGGCGAGGATGGAAAGGTGATGAATAAACCGGGCGAGGCGCAAGACCTGGTTGGCTTGGTTTTCGACGAATTGTGCCGGGTGCGCAGCGCGAAAGACGGCCGCATTTTGTTTGACAGTGCCGAAGTGACATTGCCGACCACGGCCAACGACATGCCGCAGCGGCCGCAGTTGTTTTCACTGACGCCGGGTTCCAGTCCCATGGTCAGCCGGCTACTGCCGAAGCAGGCCTTCGAGCAGGTCGGCGGCGCCGCGCAGTATTTCGAGGTCAGCCCGGACGGCACGCACGTTTCGATCCCCGATAATACCGGCAAGGTTACCGTGGTCGATCTGCGGACCGGCCACGTCACCGTTGTTCAGGACAAGCCCGTTCTCTCCGACGAGCGAAAGCCGACCTTGATGACCGTCCCGCAATGGCGGTCGCCCGATGAGCTGACGATGATATCGCCCGGAGAAAACGGGCATCCCAGCGTGACGCTCTGGTCGATGTCGAAGAACGCCGGCAGGACGCTCAGCGCCAATTGGCCTGCGGGAATGATCGAAAAGAAGTCTGCATCAACGCAGCCGGCGACTGAGCGTTGAATGCCAGTTCAATGAAAATCCCCTAATTATTAGGGGTGGTTCTCGGCATAGTTGATTGCGGCGACGATCAGGATTGCCCAAAGGAAAGCAGCGATAATCCCGCCCATCGCCAAACCTCGACCTCGCGGGCGATCTGGTCTTCTCAGCCGGATATATACGAACGCGGCGAATGCCAGGGCAGCCCCCTGGCAGACTATCAACGCGATTTCCCCGATCGTTTCTTTAGTGGATTCGGCGAAGTTGTTGGATTGCCCAAGCAAAGCCAAAGCAATGCCTGCCGGGCCGCTGATTAACCCCACGATAAACGCGATGATGGCCGCGATGCTGAACGGGCGGACTGGCCCGTAATGGCCTTTGGCGTAATCAAGTGGTATGGGTCCGTTCACGCCGAGAGATTCTATCAAAAACCGGCAACGTGCCGACTTTGTCGGCGGGATAATAGCGCCTAACATGTTCTTGATGCCTTCGACCCTTCGCGCCAGCCGTCTGCGTTATCAAGACTACCGAAAAAACCTGAAGCAGCGCCGGCTTCAGCGCGATCTGGGCGGCGGCGATGCCAGCATCCACGCCCCAATGCACGGCGCCAGCGAATCCAAACAACGCAAACCGCGATCGCGTTCGTTCCTGCGGCTTCTGGCGGAATTCTGGGGAATGCTGCGGGGATTTCGGCAGACGTTGATCCTGGTCCTGATCGCCTCGGGAATTTCCACCTTGCTGGGCCTGATCCCACTTTACGGCACGAAGATCGTCTTCGACAGCGTGCTTCGCGAGCGGCCGCTGCCGCCGCAGGTGCCGTATTGGATTCACCTGCCGCAGAGCCCGCATCGCCTGCTGGCGATCGTCGCCATTACCATGGTTGTATTGGCGACCGCTTCCGAATTGGTCGGGCTGTGGAGCCGGTGGCAGACCACGCGCATGACCAAGCGCGTGCAGGTGTCGGTCAGGAAAACCGTGTTCGACCATGCGGTCCGCCTTCCCCTGCACCGGGTGTATGACCTGAAATCCGGCGGAGTCGCGTCGATTTTGCGCGAGGACGCCGGCGGCGTGGCCGACCTGATCTTCTCCATGCTCTACAATCCCTTTCGCGCGATCATTCAGTTGCTCGGCAGCCTGACGATTCTTGCCTTTGTCGATTGGAGGCTGCTGCTTGGATCGCTGGTGCTGTTGCCGACGGTCTGGCTCACGCACCGGACGTGGATCAGCCGAATTCGGCCGATCTTCCGCGACATCCGCTTCACGAGGCAGAACATGGACTCCCACGCCACCGAAGCGTTCGGCGGAATGCGGGTCGTCCGATCGTTCTCCCGCCAGCGGTCCGAGGCCGCCACTTTCACGCGCAACGGGCACATGATGGCCCGGCAGGAAATCTTCGCCTGGTGGTGGATGCGCGGGATTGATTTTACTTGGTCGGTGCTCATCCCGTTTGCCACGGCCCTGCTGTTGTACTGGGGCGGCAGCCGCGTGCTCAACGACATGGAGAAGCTGAGGGCGGGGCTGATTGCCCCGAAGCAGGCGCTGACGGTCGGGGACCTGGTGATGTTTCTGTCGTACCTCGCGGCGTTACTGGGGCCGATCGCGGCGCTGGCCGGCAGCGCCACGGCGCTTCAGAACAGTCTGTCGGGGCTGGATCGGGTGCTCGATCTGCTGGCCGAGCCGGTGGAGATGCCGGCCAAGCCGGGGGCGATCGAAATTCATCGCGAGAACGTCGTCGGGCGCATCGCGTTGCGAAATGTCTCGTTCACCTACCCCGGGTCGGCCGGGCCGGTGCTGCATGAGATCAATCTGGATGTGAGTCCGGGCGAGATGATCGCGCTGGTCGGCCCAAGCGGGGCGGGGAAAACGACGCTGTGCAATCTCATCGCCCGCTTTTACGATCCGACCGTCGGGGCGGTTCTTCTCGACGGCGTGGACCTGCGCGATATGACCGCCCACAGCTATCGCCGGCTGCTGGGAATCGTCGAGCAGGACACGTTCCTGTTCGATGGGACGATTGCGGAGAACATCGCCTACGGTCGCCGCGGCGCCGGCGACGAAGAAATTATCCAGGCTGCAAGGCTGGCCAGCGCGCACGAATTCATCACCAAGCTGGCCAGTGGATACGATTCGCTGATCGGCGAGCGCGGGGTGAAACTTTCCGGCGGGCAACGGCAACGCATCACCATCGCGCGCGCCATCCTGGCAAACCCGCGCATCCTGATTCTCGACGAGGCGACGAGCAATCTCGACACGGAATCCGAGCGTCTCATTCAAGGCAGTCTTCAAACGCTGATGGCCGGACGGACGAGCTTCGTGATCGCGCACCGGCTCAGCACGATCGCCCATGCCAGCCGAATTCTGGTATTGGAGAACGGTCGAATAGTCGAGCAGGGCCGCCACGATCAACTCATGGAAGCCAGCGGGAGATATCGCAAGATGGTCGATCTGCAAACGGCGGTCCCGGCGGTTCAGGCCATCACGCGTCCGACAATAGAGGAGGAACGCCTTTAGCCGCAATACCGTTCACCGACCGCAGCAGCTTTTTTCCGTTAGCCCCCGGCTTTGCCGGGGTTTTCGGTAATGAACGCGAGGCAAGGTGCCATGCGAAATACGTACGGCGGCCTATACGGGCTGGTGGGTTGGTAGTATGAAAGGAGGCGGCGGGATGAATACGGAGGCGCGTTGTGCGTGCGTGCTGGTCGATGGCGGGCTTGCTATTGCTGTTAGTGAGGTTCGCCTGGGGTGAAGGGCCGGTTCTCGAAGGGCCAGAGGGGAAAAGGGCGTTCGATGATCTGGGAGCGATTTATGATGATCGTGGTGGCCCGGACCTGCCGCAAATGTGGGAGCGCCTGCACGCGACTGATGCAGCCACGCGGGCTTCGGCGGGGCGTTATCTGCTGGCACTATGCCAGCAATCACTTGACGATGAGACGACGGGGCGATCGAGTTTGTCGAAAAATCTACCGGGGTTTGGCCGGGGACCAGACGTAATCGCACGGGAATTCCGCAAAGAGTTGGCCGGCGATCTGGTGAATCATGCAGCAATGCGGGAGGCCGTGCCTGCGCTGGAGTGGTTGTTGCAGAACGACATCTTGTCAGAGACACGGAAGCAAGCCCTTGAAACGCTGTGCCTGATCAATTCACCCGAGGCGGACAAGGTGCTGCTGGCCCTTTTGGCGCAGCCGCATCCGGAAGGCGCGATCGTGGCCCGGGCGCTAGAGGAGGCGAGAAGACGGAACTTGAGGGATGCGGCTGAGTATCTGCCGGCACTGTCAGTGCATTTTCGGGGCGATGTGCGAAAAGCGGCGAGAGCTGTGGCGGAAGCCTGGGGGATCGGAAATCTGCCGACATTCAATCCGGAAGAAGCCGTCGTCCATTTTGACGGAGCGCTGCGAGATATTAACTCAATGGTCTATCCTGCAATTCCAGGTAATGCACGGTTCTTGAAGTTCACCGAAAAGTTTCCCGCGAGGGGCAACTTTCGAGAATACGTGCGGACCGGATGGGCATGGCTTATCCGCGAGGATGCAGATTCCTATTATGTGATTGATAGCTTCGGTAGCGAGGAGAACCTCTCAAAGACGCAAACAACGATCGCGTATGCGAAACTGGCTGAATGGGGCCAATCACTGATGGAACTGCGCGCGGCTGAAGGGCGTGACCAGAAATCCGCGGATGCCATCATGGGCCTGTCGCCGTACGGCGGGTTGAGCGGGCAGTTTGAACCCGAAGTCTTACGATTGCCGGAGATTTTGGTGGCCGCATGGTCCTATGTGCGCGGAGATCGCGTCATGACCGCAGCGGTCCTTTTGCCGCGAATGGAGGCCCTGGATGACGAGCGATGGCTGCGTGAAATCGGCCGAGACATGATTGGCCACCAATATGACGAGGCGATGCTCACGGAACTGGTTGATAAGAGAGATTACCCCGCGGCTTTGTCCTACGCGAAGCACCTTTCCTCGCCGCTGTTTAGGGATTTCGAATTTCAGGACCGTGCCCAAAAACTTCTGCAGGAATTACCAAGTCGGATGAACGAGGATTTTGTAACGTTCACGCTGCCAACGCCCGGCCAGTGGGAGCGGATGCGACGGGATATGACGCGTGCCCAGCAGATTCGCTTTTTGGCAGACCGCCTACGATTGGTCAATGTTCGACAGTTGGGCTGGCCGGCGGACGTGCAGTTCTGCGATCCACAGCGCTCCGTGCCCTTGGGTGGGACGATCTATTCTAGGGTTGACTATTCTCGCGGCGAGGCAGTAATCAATCCGATGCGCGAGCTTACGCTCATGCAGCTTGAGCCTGCCGACATGGAGGCGCTTCTACCGTACCTGACGCACGAGGAGTATGTGCTGGCATACTATGTGTGGCGGCCGTGGCACCCGTCATGGCATCTTTTTCAGGTGAACGAACTGGTGACGGATTTGGCCAACGACGCGGCCGGCACACGGCTCGTGAAATTGCAGGATTATTATGGTCGGCCACCGGCTGAGCGGGCAGGCTATATCGTGGAATTACAGAAGCGTGCCGCTGCAATTCACCCGCGGTGGTTCCGCGCTCTGGGGGATTTGCGCGCGATTTGGGATCACCGAATCGACCTTTCAGTAGGTGTCGCAACGCTGATCCTCGGAGGCGTATGGCTTGCTTTGCGTCGGAAGGCGCGAGGCAAGGCAATTTTGGGCGGAGTTGTGCTCGGATTGGGAGGGCTTATCACAATTTGGTTCCCGGCGTTACAGGCGCAGCGGACGATGCTCTGGGCCGATCGAATTCCGATTGCCATCGTCACAATCGCAGCCGTATCTTGGAGCAGCCGATTAGTGCCAAAGCGAAGAGGATACGTGGCATTGGGGATCGGATTGTCAATCGCCACCGCCTTAATCTGTGGCTTCTTCGGATTCTGGGGATGGCAAACTGACACGCAGTCCGTTGTGATTGCCTCGCTATTGGCATGGATTGTGATCGGCACTCCAGGATGGCGAAAACGGATTCTTGCAGCCGGCGCCATGATTCTCGTAGTCCTGGCATTTGCGGCACCCGGTACTGTTGTCGCGTGTGCCCAAGCCCACGGCTGGACGCCGCCGCCGGATTTCGAGGCACGGGTGGACGTGTTCCACCCCATATTGGCCGGTATGATCGGTTTGGGCTGTGTCGCACTGCTGCAGCTCGGTTGGCAAATCCAATCGCGTCAAGCGTCATGACTATCGGATACTCAACGGTCGATCGCGCGGCCATCCCGGACTTTGCGCGTTTGTATACACGTCAGGCGAGGCCGGACGAGTGGGGCTGTGAAGGGCGATTGAGGGGCAGCCTGTGGCCGCAAGTCCTTATCGGGTGATTCCGCCGAAGGCGGAGATTTGAAAGCGTTTGATGATATCGGTAGAAGCGCGGGTACCCGAATCTGCGGTAGGCAATTCGGACCTCCGTACGGTATGCAAAATGGCCGGTGAGGCTCGTCGGCGGAGGTCCGTACGGTAAGTCCCGGTTCAGGAGAGACGCAATGGAAAACAGACAGCAAAGTGCCGAGGGGATCAATGACCTCGTGCGGGGATATCAGGCGGCTTGCGTCATCATGGCGGCGGCGGAACTGGAATTGTTCGATCGGATGGGGCGCGGGCCATTCACGGCCGCGCAGGCCGCGGAGAATCTGCGGGCGGATTTGCGGGGAATAACGGTTCTGCTGGATGCTCTAGCGGCGTTACAACTGCTTGGCAAGCACGGGCAGCGGTATGAATTGGCGGCGAACGTGGCGGAGGTTTTGACGGCGGGGGGCTCGGGCAGCATGTTGGCGATGGTGCAGCACCAAGCCAACTGCCTGCGCCGGTGGTCGCACCTGGCGGAGGTTGTCAAAACCGGGCGGCCGGCGCCGCGCCAGCCGGGCATCCGCGGGGCCGAGGCGGATTACGCCTCGTTTATCGAAGCGATGGACAACATCGCGCGTACGGCGGCGGGCAAACTTATCGCCGAGATTGCGCCGATCAGATTCCGGCATCTGCTTGACGTTGGCGGGGGATCGGGGACGTACACGATCGCGTTTCTGCGCGGCAATCCAACGGCGCGGGCGACGATATTCGATCTGGCACAGGTTTTGCCCCAGGCGAAAGAGCGATTGAAGAAGGAGGGATTGTCCGACCGCGTGGAGTTGGTCGCGGGCGATTTTTATTCCGACCGGCTGCCGGGCGGGGCCGATCTGGCGTGGCTGAGCGCCATCGTGCATCAGAATTCGCGTCAGCAGAACCGGGAATTATTTGTCCGCATTTTCGAGGCCCTGCTCAGCGGCGGTCAGATCCTGGTCCGGGACTTCCTCATGGAACTTTCGCGGACGGCGCCGGTGGGCGGAGCGTTGTTCGCGGTGAACATGCTCGTGGGGACTGAAAGAGGCGGCACGTACACGTTCGAGGAACTGCGTGACGATTTGGCGGCGGCGGGGTTCGCCGATATACGGATTCTGCGGCGTGACGAGACGATGCATTCCATCATCGCGGGGCGAAAACCCTGAAATGCCGCACTGGATCAACAAGACGCTACGGCCGCTTGAAGACGCTGAAGAATCTGGGGGAGCCAATCGTCGTGCTCGCTCTTCATGAGGCAGGCGCGCAGGCAGGTGATCTGATCGGCATCCCAATCGCGTACCGGCGCGGCCGGCTCAACCATCGCGCGAGGGAAGGTTGCCAGGGCCAGGTGCAGGTCTTGCCGCGCCGCGGCGTCGAAGAGTTGGCGAGCGCGGGCGGAGGAAATTGTCGCCGAGGGCGCGCGGACAGCCCAGGTTACGATGTCCAGTTCGGGCGGGAACAATGGGGTGAAGATATCTTGAGCTTCAAGAGATACGTGCAAGGTCTGGGCGGCATGGCGGCAGGCCTCCAGGCCGCGCGCGAACTCGCCGCCGATTTCCAGTGGAAGCATTTGTAATGTCGCCCAGAGCGCGACCGCGGCGGCGCCGGGGCGGGAACATTCCAACGAGATTTCGCCCAGATGCAGTTGGGATGAGCTGAAATAGGTATAGGGCGAATCGTGGC
>JBEKXM010000141.1:0-9281 GCA_049512115.1 Tepidisphaeraceae bacterium
CCCGGATGTCGATTTCCCGCGCGTGGGCGAAAAGCGTCTGCTGCGACCCGTGGGTTTGCCGCATCCACGCCGTTGCCTCGCCCTCGCCCGCCGCGGACGTGATCACCATTTCCTCGCCGAGCCACTGGCACTTGGCGTCCTGTGCCCCGATCTCGAACGTGTCGCTTTCCGGCGAGTCGCTGGCGAAGAGATAGCTCGCCGTGCCGTCCGCCGCGCGACGTTCCATCGCCGCCGCCACTTCCGCCAGATACGCCTGCTGCTGCTCCGTTCTCCGAAGCCCGCGGACGATCGTCTGCACGTCTTCGCTTCGACCCGGGTCCTGCGCCAGTTGCGCCAAACGCGCGATGTCCATGAATTTCACGTTCTCGCCGATGATCGGCGGGATTTCAAACGGCCCGAACCCGCTGCTCTTCACCCCGACCTGAACGTTCCCGAAAAACACCCGCGGAAATTTGATCCCTCCCGTCAGCGCGATCGTCACCATCGAAGGCGACGAGAGCGTCGCCCGGTCGATCGACACCATCGCGTTGCGCGCCATCGAGATTTCCTTCGGAATCGCCATCGTCACGTCCGTCGGCGAAAAATCGTACTTGATCCACGCCGGACCGATCAGCTCCACGCGCTGCATCGACGGGTGCGCCGGGTCCCCGGGGACCAGACGCGCATCGTCCGCGTAAACATTGAACGACTTGCCCTCGGAATTCGCGAAATCCAGCGAATGCGTCTGCACGATCCGGCTGGCGATCACCCGCGCGATGTTCTGGTAGATGACCTCTTCCACTTTCAGCGAATAGACCGGCACGATGAAGCACAACATCACCAGGCTGATCACCGCCACCAGCAGCCCCAGCACCAGCGCCGGCAACGCGATCGAAAACCGCCGCGGCGAAAGATAGCTGATCCCGCACGCACGCATCGCCGTCATTTCGTTGTCCGCCGCGAACCGGCCATACACCATCGTCGTCGCGAACAACGCCGACACCGGCAGCGAATACGCGCACACCGCCGGCAGCGAATACACCAGCAGCCGGTTCACCTGACCGAAATCCAATCCGTTTTCCGTCAGCGGCCTGAGCAGCACCGCAAAGCTCATCATTCCTGCCAGGCCCGCCGTCGTCAGCAAAAACGCCCGCAGCAGGTTCCCGAAGATGTACCAGAAAAGAGTCTTGGTCATGGATGCGCATTCATCGGCACGACATCCCCTCGGCGTTGAGCGGCGCTGGCGGCGATCGCTTGCGCCAGACGCTGGATGCCCGGTTCGATCTGGTCCGGCGCGACCCGGCCAAAGCTCAGACGCAAGTGATTCTTCGGCACGAATCCACCGGCGCCGCCAGGCCCTTGGACCGGCTGAAAGCAATAATCTCCCGGCACGTACAGCACGCTCTTTTCCACGCACGCCTGAAAAAGCCGCGACGAACGCGATGTATCGGCGTCATCCGGCAGCGTCAGCCAGACGTATAGCCCCCCGGACGGATGCGTCCACGATGCCCCCGCCGATGCCGGGACATACCGCTGAAGCGCATCCAGCATCGCATCCCGCTTGCGCCGATAGCTTTGGCATAAGAGCCGAACGTGCTGGTCGTACAAACCGCTGTCCAGTGCCTCCGCGGCGATGTGCTGCGTCAGGCTTGCCGAGCCGAAATCGTGGTTCCCTTTTTGATGCAACACCGCCTCGAGCAGATCCGCTGGCATGGCGGTGTATCCCGTCTTCAAACCCGGGGCAAACGGCTTGCTGAACGTGTGCGTCAAAATCGTGTTCCGATTCTCCCGCTCGAATGATTTAATGCTCGGCAATTCCGGCCCATCGTACCGAAGCTCCCGATAGGCCGCGTCTTCAAGAATCATGAGCCGATGAAACCGGCTGAATCGCCGGGCTATCTCCAATAACCTCGGCCGCGCCTCCGCCGACAGCGTCAGGCCCGTCGGGTTTTGGAAATAGCTCGTCGTGTAAATCAGTTTCACCCGCCCGAGCCGATCCTCCCGCTCCAACCGGCACAGAAGTTTCTCGATCGCCGAAACGTCGATTCCATCCGAGGTCATCGGCACCGGCATGACCGTCGCCCCCAGCGACGCCAGCGTGCCGGTGTACACGAAGTAGCTTGGATTGGCGGTGATGACGATGTCGCCCGGATCGATCAGCACGTCGCCGATCAGGTAAAGCGCCTGTTGCGAGCCGGTGCTGATTAGAATCTCGCGCTCGGTGACGCCAAAATCGGCGGCACTCTTCTGCTCCAGCTTTTCCAGATGCTTCAGCGCGGCGCTGCGCAGGCTGGCCAGACCCAGCGTGGTGTCGTATTGCAGCGCCGCGCGGGCGCGGGTTTCGCTGGCGAAAATGGTTTGTGAAATTCGGCGAACCTCTTCCACCGGAAGCGTCAGCGGATCGACCAGCCCCGCCGCGAAGTTGATGAGATTCGCATCCCCCTGCGCCGCCGCCATGAGAAAGCTGATCGGTTGCTCGCCGGTCCGGCGGGCCTTGGCCGAAAACGCAAGCGCGGGGCTACTGCGGGACATAGACCTTTAATCATAGAAGTTGCCCGACGGTTGTTGCAAGCCGCCGGTCGGCGGGCAAGGAGCATGAATCATCTAAACTGCCTGAAAATCCCGGCGTCTGGCGTCCGCCACCGCCAGCACGATGGCGTTGATCCCGGCCGGCGACGCCTGTTGAACCGCGCGGGCCGCGGCCTTCAGCGTTGCTCCCGTCGTCATCACGTCATCCACCAGGGCGATGCGTTTGCCCCCGATCGGAGCGGGATCAACCAGCCCAAACGCGAAACGCAAGTTATCCGCCCGATCCACGACCGAGCGAACCGTCGTTTGCGCCGACGTGTTCTTCAGGCGAACGATTGCGTGGGCGACAACGAGTCCCCGCCGATGCCGGGCCAAACCCCGAGCCAGGGAATCCGCCTGATTGTACCCGCGCGAAATTTGCCGCGACCAGTGCAACGGAACCGGTATCAGCACGTCCGTCTGGTCCAGCAGTTCTCGAACGCGCTCCTGGTCCAGCATCCGCTTCGCCAGCGTCTCGGCCAGCGGCCAGCGATGGTGGAATTTCACTTCGTGGATCATTTTGCGCAGCGGTTCGCGGAACGGCGCGAAAGCGGCGATCCTTCCAAACGGATGGATGCCCGCGCCGCCGCAGAATGGGCAGGCGCTCCCCGCGGGGATCGGGCTGGCGCACCGTGGGCACGCCGTTGTGCCCGACAACGCCGATAGCTCCGCCTCGCAATCCGCACAAAACGCCGCGCGGTCCTCGTCCTTGACCGACCGGCAGCAGACGCAGAAGGGGGGATAAACAAAGTTCGTCAGATCGCGGGCCAGTTGAAGTAGCACGATGCTATTTTAATCGCCGGCCTGAATTATCGCGAGGATTGGATTACACTATGCGCCGGGTGCGTGACACCTTCTGCAAGCCCTCTTCTTCCCCTCCCCTGGTACTCCGGGGGAGGATCAGGGTGGGGGTTTCGGGGGCCAATCGATGTTCGACCCCCACCCCAACCCTCCCCCTGAGTACATGGGGAGGGGGAAATTCTTTGGAGCAAGTGGCACGCACCCCAATGCGGATCGAGGAAACCGTATGCCCAGCACGCGCATCCAGGCATTGGCAATCGTTCTGATCGGATTGGTTATTGCAAATCGCGCTTTGGCGGAGGCGGTTGAAATGATAGCTCGGCCGTTTGATTTGGGTGAAGTTCGACTTTTGGATGGACCGTTCAAAGCGGCTCAGGACGCCGATGCGAAATATTTGCTTTCACTTGACCCGGATCGGCTGTTGCACAATTTCTGCGTCAACGCCGGCTTGCCATCGACCGCCAAGCCGCTGGGCGGCTGGGAATCGCCCACCACCGAGCTTCGCGGCCATTTTGTCGGGCACTATCTCAGCGCCTGCTCGCTGATGTACAAAAGCACGGGCGACCCGCAATGGAAGACCCGGGTGGATTACCTCGTTGCCGAACTGGGCAAATGTCAAAATGCCCTGGGCGGGGGATATCTGTCCGCTTTCCCCGCCTCCTACTTCGACCGCCTCGAATCGGGCCCGAAAGTGTGGGCCCCGTATTACACCATCCACAAGATCATGGCCGGCCTGCTCGACGCCTATCAGCTTTGCGGAAACGCGCAGGCTCTGGAGATGGACAAGGAGATGGCCGGATACTTCGCCGGCCGCCTTGCCAAACTTCCGGACGACCAGATCGAGCGGATTTTCCACACCACCGGACATGGCCCCGGCACCGAATTCGGCGGGATGTCCGAAGTCCTGCACGACCTCTATTCCATCACCGGCGATCCCGCGCACCTGAAGCTGGCCAACACCTTTGATCGCGACTGGCTGGCCGTGCCCCTGGCGGCGGGGGATGATCCCCTGCCCGGATTGCACGCCAACACGCATATCCCCCAAGTGGACGGTTTCGCCCGGCACTACCAGGTCACCGGAGACGCCAAATACCGCGATGCGGCCGAACATTTCTGGGAAATCGTCACCGGCCGCCATTCCTTCGTCACCGGCTCCAACAGTTTTTCCGAGCATTTCGCCGCGCCCGGCGTCGAGGCCGGCCAGCTTTCGCCCACCACCGCCGAGACGTGCAACACCTACAACATGCTCAAGCTCACCCGCCATCTCTTCGAATGGAATCCCAAGCCCCAGTATGCCGACTATTATGAGCGAGCTTTGTACAACCACATCCTCGGCTCCATCGATCCGGAAAATGGAATGACGATGTATTTCCTGTCGCTGGCGCCCGGCCATTTCAAGGTCTACTGCACCCCGACGGAATCGTTCTGGTGCTGCACGGGAACCGGCGCGGAAAACCACGCCAAATACGGCGACAGCATTTATTTCCACAACGATTCCACTTTGTGGGTCAATCTCTTCATCGCCTCGGAATTGAATTGGAAGGAAAAGGGACTCACCATCCGCCAGGAAACAAAATTCCCGCAGGAAGAAGGCACGACGCTGATTTTTCACGCTTCCCAACCGGCGAAAGTGACCGTGAACCTGCGCGTGCCGTATTGGGCAACCCGCGGCATGGTCGTGAAAGTGAACGGCCAAGAACAGCCGTTCAGCGCCCAGCCCGAGAGTTATATTGCCCTGACCAGGGACTGGAACGACAACGACCGCGTGGAGATTTCGCTGCCGATGAGCCTGCACCTCCATCATGCCGCGGATTTGAAGAACTACGTGGCGATCATGTACGGCCCGATCGTCCTGGCCGGTGAATTCGGAACCGAAGGCGTGCCCACGCCGGCCCAGGCCCACGATCAAAACCATTTCAACAAAATCCCCAACCCCCAGATTCCGGTGTTATCCACGAATAACGACGACGCCGGCGCCTGGCTCAAGCCCGTGCCGGGCCAGCCGCTGACCTTCCAAACCGTCGGCGTCGGCAAGCCGAACGACGCGACGATGATCCCCCTCTACGCCGTCCGGCACGAGCGCTATACGGTTTACTGGAAGATGGACACGCAACAATAATCGAGACACGCATAGTCGCAGAGCCGGGCCGTCCTCGGCCCGACGAACTTCGAGCACCCCCATGATCCACGATCACATATCCAACGCATCAAATTACGCTTTCCCCAATCCGCTTCTGCAAAAGGGCCTGGATTTTCTTCGATCACCCGAGGCCGAATCCTTGCCGGCGGGGCGGCTGGAGCTCGACGGCGATCGGCTCTTCGCCCTGGTGCAGGAGTATCCCACCAGGCCAAAAAAGAGCTGCTTCTGGGAGGCCCATCGAAAGTATATCGACATCCAATTCGTCGTGTCCGGCGTCGAGGACATCGGCTACGCCCCGCTGGCCAGCTTGAAGATTCTTGAGCCTTACGATTCCGCCAAGGACATGATGAAACTCACCGGCAACGGCGGCGTTTTGAGACTCCCATCCGGCATGTTCGCGATCTTTTTTCCGCACGACGCCCATAAGCCCTGCATGGCGCCGAACGGTTCCGTTGCACCGGTGCGGAAAATCGTGGTGAAGGTGGCGGTGGGGCGGTAAACGGCGCTAGCTGCGGTATACTGCTCTCGATGCGATTCCTCACGCCTTCAGAATGTGAAAAGTGGGTCTCCGGACGCACGGGCCCCGAATGTTCGCCGGATTACCTTTCGATTCATCTTCCTTCCGAATCCCAGCGGCTTTTGTTCCTCGCGAGGTATGTTGCGCATGAGACGACATTTCGCCAGCCCTGCTTGCTGCGCGTAACGAATTGGGATATTTGGCCGTCAAGCAACAACTGGCACCTTTACTATCGGCTCCGGCAGTCGTACGGCGACCGACTCCTGATCGACGAGGCTCCCGGTCATTTGTTCCTTCACCACGAGGCAGAAGACCTGACTACGTTTCTTCACGCGGCCATGTTGTTCGGATGGGATGCACAATTCAAGCCGGAGGCACCGTACTTTGCGGCCGAGTTGAGCCACGATGGGTTCTTGGACGTGCACTGCGATAGCCGCAATATGGAGGCGTTCGCGGAATTTCGAAAGGTGATTGAAGGCGCAAAATTCACAGCCAAAATGCGACCTTAGCGGGTCGGATTTGGGGAATACTTGTAAACCGACCGATTTGGCGGCGGACTCGACCGGGAGAAAGTTGACTTTCCCTGTTCAGTTTTCATAATGTAAACGATTCGATGAGGGTGCTCAACACGGCGGAGTTGACGAGGGCCGGTAGGAAAAATGTCCCCCTGCGCATTGCCTTGGCGGATTGGCTGGAAATAACAGAGTCTGCCGCATGGGAAAATATTCATGATGTGCGACAGACTTTTAAGTCGGCGGACGGCGTGCCCGTGAGAGTGCCGGGTCTGGGGGTTGTGGTGGCCACGGTGTTTAACATCAAAGGCAACGAATTTCGATTGATCGCCGCGATTGACTTTGTCTCCGGAGTTGTCGTCGTAAAGGAAGTCCTGACGCATGCCGAATACAGCAAGGACGCGTGGAAAGGGCGACTATGAGAAATACGAAAGTGCATATAAGCCATACGGCTGACGACTATCTGGATCTGATTCGCCAATTTTCCTTGCGAAGGTTGCGCAGCGACGCTGACCATGCCGAGGCGGTCCGGATTCTTGCTCGATTGATTGGCCGGAAGGAGCCGCGCTTGTCCGCGGGCGAGCGGGAGTATGCCGAGGCATTGGGGGTTTTTGTTCAGGAATACGACGAGCGCGTTCATCCGTTCCCGAAAAAAAAGAGCACGCCTTTGCAGGCGTTGAGATACCTGATGGAACAAAACGACATGAATAGCGAGTCCCTCGGCAAGGTCCTGGGCAACAAGACGGCGGCATCGCTTGTTTTGAACGGCAAACGCGAGCTGAGCAAGGCCCACATTCGTAAACTGGCGGATCGGTTCAAGGTCGATCCGGGATTATTTTTCTGAATCGTCATGGAATAGACACACTTTCTTGACACGCCCCCATCCCTCATCGTATTCTCGCTCCGCAGTTTAGAGTTGACCCGAATTTGTTGCACAAGGATCGGCTTTGGCTGCGATTGGCGTTATCCCCGCTCGTTTTTCTTCCACACGTTTTCCCGGCAAGATCGTCGCCTGTGCCACCGGCAAGCCGCTCGTCCAGCACGTGGTCGAACGTGCCCGGCAGGCCAGCCACCTTCGCGACGTGATCGTGGCCGCCGACGATCAGCGGATCGTTGACGCCCTGCGGCCGTTCAAGACGCGTTGCGTGATGACTTCCCCCAAGCACCTCACCGGCACCGACCGCATCGCCGAAGTCGCTCGGTCATTGACGGATTCGATTATTGTCAATATTCAGGGCGACGAGCCGGAGATCGAGCCGGACACCATCGATGCCCTGGTCGTTCGGCTTGAGACGACCGGCAGCGACATGGCGACCGCCGCGACGCCGTTCGCCCCCGACGCCGACCCGGCCGATCCGAATCTTGTGAAGGTCGTCGTAAGTCTCGATGGCAAAGCGTTGTATTTCTCGCGGTCCGTCATCCCGTTCTTGCGGGATTCAGCCGGCCCGCAGCGGCCGGCCTATTATTTACATCAGGGGATATACGCCTACCGGCGCGAATTTCTCTTGCAATTGGCATCCTGGCGGCCGACGCCGCTGGAATTGACCGAAAAGCTCGAACAGCTTCGCGTGCTGGAGCACGGCCGTTCGATTGACGTGATTTTCACTCGGCGCGCGGTGCACGGCATCGACACGCCGGAGCAATATCAGGAGTTTGTCGAAAGGTATAAGGAAGTGGCAAGTTGCAAGTAGCAAGTTGCAAGCGAATGCATTGGCATTAACTTGCAACTTGCCACTTGTAACTGGCAACTATAATTCACAATGAGCAACGAAGAACTGCTATTCAGGATCGGGCAATCGACCGAGGAGACCGAGTTTTACACGCCGATGCCCCCGGGCTACCGCACCGGGCATCACAAATTCGTCGTCGTCGTCGGCACGGTCATGAGCGGGCTGGGCAAGGGGATATTCTCTTCTTCGCTGGCCAAGCTTTTGCAAGACAAGGGCCTGCGGGTGGCGCCGATCAAGATGGAGGGGTATTACAACATCGACAGCGGAACCCTGAACCCCTATCGCCATGGCGAGGTTTTCGTCCTGGACGACGGCATGGAAACGGACATGGACCTCGGCACCTACGAGCGAATGCTCGATCAGGATTTGACCGCCGCGAATTTCGTCACCAATGGCCAGATCCTTTCCTCCGTCCTGAAAAAAGAACGCGAAGGCGGATACCTCGGCCGCGACGTGCAGTTCATTCCCCATGTCACCGGCGAGATCAAGCTGCGCCTCCGCGAATTGGCCGCCAAATCCAAGGCGGACGTGGTATTCATCGAAGTCGGCGGCACCGTCGGCGACTTCGAGAACCAGGCCTATCTTGAAGCCTGCCGCCAACTCGCCTACGAGGAAGGCGAGAACTCCGTCGCCTTCGTCGTCCTGACCTACGTCATGGAGCCGGGATCGCTCGGCGAGCAGAAATCCAAGGCCGCACAATTGGGCATCAAGCGCCTCATGGAAGCCGGCATCATGCCCCACATCATCGCCTGCCGCGCCTCCAATCCCGTCAAGGAAAAGGTCCGCGAGAAAATATCCATGTACACCAACGTCCCCATGCGCCGCGTGGTGACCATGCACGATGTCGAAAGCATCTACACCATCCCCGACGCCCTGCGCACCGCCGGCATCGACCGCGAAGTCCTCACCCTGCTCAACATTCACGATCGCGTCGATCAGGGCAAGGAGGACCAGGCCCGCCTCAAATGGCGGCAATTCGTTGACCGCATTGCCAAGCCCCGCAAAGACGTCACCGTCGCCGTCACCGGCAAATA
>JBEKXM010000142.1:0-9246 GCA_049512115.1 Tepidisphaeraceae bacterium
CGAATCGCATCGTGCCGCGGGAATTCAAGGAGGCGGCCATCAACAGCGGCCGGGCGACGATGAAGCTGCCGCCTCTCTCGGTTTTCGCGGCGACTTTCCAGGTCACTTGAGTTATTCTTGCGACCGCCATGTCCGCGAGATTATTTCGCGGCGATTTGCGTTGCTCGCCAAACTTGTGCTCCTCGTCGCGTTCCAAACCGCGTAGCGTCAGCATGTGCGGGAGGTGCCCTCAACCCTTCCGGCAGCATCTTGATTCGCTATCGTGCGTATCTGGATGCCTGAAATATTCGATCCACCACATTACTCTCTTGGCGGTAAAGACGGTCCACTGGTTCGTCGGCACCTTCTATTTCGATATAGGGACGAAATCGCGGTTCCAAAATATCTGACGTTCTGATCGGCGTGTTCGGTGATTCCGGCAACGGTACCATGGCCTTGGGCTTCGAATACGACGTTGAATGTTCGCGCGTTGAGCCTGCCGGGAACCGCGCTTCTTCTGTTACCGATCGTGAGTGTCTGCGTGGCATCGGTCCAGGTTGCAGGTCCAGAAGTTGTGCCATTTCGCCTTGCCGGGCAAGTGCACACGACGAAAAGTTGCTCCCTGCGCGGTCACTGGATTGACCATGATCGCCGGACCGAACAGGTATTGGTCGCCGATATTGAGAACTTCATTATCATCACCAAAGTCCGTTAGCAACGGCCGCTTAATGATGCTGCCGGAGTTGGTCACGTGCCATGTGACCGATTAGATGTACGCCATCAAGCAATGCCGCAGGTCAACCTGGGTGCGACCCTTACGCCATTTCCACGGAACGCGGTTTTCGCGGAAGCTGCACTACCAAACGGCGATTCGACTGGGCAGTTGCTTCAGGTATTACGCTCCACCGTAATGGTTCTCCACGCACGAACCTTCTCAGCTCTTCGACCATATATTGTCCCAACCGATTGCATTCACGACCCACAGAGCCGGCGATATGGGGAGTGAGCAACACGTTCTGCAAAGTATATAGGGGCGAATTGGGTTCCGGCGGCTCCGGATACGTCACGTCGAGCACGAATTCAAGGTCGGGTCGATTCGTGGCGACCTCGATCAGTTCGTTCTGCCGCACGATCTCCCCACGCGCGGTGTTGATGAACGTGGCGCCCTGCTTCATCGACGCAAGGTGCTGGCCCGTGATCATGCCCCTCGTTTCGGGCAGCGATGGGGTATGCAATGACACCACGTCGGATTGAGAGAAAAGCTCATCCAGGGAAACCAGTTCGGCTCCCAACTTCGCGGCGTCCGCAGTATCGATGAATGGATCGTAGGCAGTGACGCGAAGTTCCAGCAGAGAAAGCATTTTCAGCAAGGCGCGGGCCGTGGCGCCCAGCGAAATCAATCCGATGGTCGCCCCATAGGAGCCCGGAGCCGTACTTGGTTTGGGGAAGCGTCGCAGTTGGCGGGTCTGGTTGGCCAAGCGTCGCGCGCGTTTCAATGAGAGCAAAATATTCGCCAACGTGTACTCAGCCACGGGAATGGAATTGGCCGCGACGGCCGTGGTAACGAGTATCCCCCGATCCCACACGGCGGGAGTGGTGCAATACCCCACCGTGCCGGCGCCATAAAACAGGACCCTGAGCTTCGGGGCCGCATCAAGAAATTTCTCGTCAAAAATCGGCGCGCCCCATCCGCTGAAGATAACCTCAACGTCCTTTAACAAGCCTTTGTTTTCGGCAATTGACAAACGAGTCTGAGGCGGTCCAACCATCTCGACGTGCTGCTCGATTGCCTGTCGCTCGCTCGGACCGTAAATCTTCCGATAAGCATCTTCATTCAGGATGTACAAACCACGCAAACGTTGCATAGCGGTTCCATGCTCCAAACCGCCAACGACTTCTGGTCGGATTGGCGATCACGCCCGATGCCACTTGATAGAGCGGCACGTGTGCGGTACTGCGTTTCACTCCGATTAACCTCGAACCCGACGAGCGAATATACCATGGCCGAATGATAGTAGTAGTAATGTTTTACACAGAATTGGTGATGCGGTGGAACATTTTGCATTTGGGGAATGGAGCGATTCACGCTCTCTCGCCGACACCGAACGTGCTCCGATAAGTTTTGCCAACCGCCCTAACGCGAAGATCGTCACCGCCTGAGAATTCCTAATCCAACCAACGCTATTTTCGTCGTGCTCACCCGCTCTGGCACATCCGCAACCGAATCGCTGGCGGAGGCAAGGAAATCCAACGCCGCGAAGATTCTATCTATTTCTTGGCTTTCTCTTCACAGCGTGCTTGCCAAGCACGGTCCTGACAACTTCGTCCGACTGCGAATCCAGGGTAGTCGGTGTCGTCTGGGTTGAAGTCGTCACCGCCGAAGTTGGCGAAGTTACTGCCGGAGCGGCGGCGGCCGGCGCGTTTGCAACGGCGGCAATATTGGCGCTCTGGTTGAAATTTGCCGCCAGGTCGGTGAAGTCGGCGGCGTTAACCAGGCCGTCGTAGTTGAAGTCGCCCTGGTCCCAGCCGGTGACCGGCTGGTTGAAGTTCGCCGCCAGGATGGTGAAGTCGGCGGCGTTGACCACGCCGTCCAGATTGGCGTCGCCCAGCAGCGTGTACTTCACCTCGATCTGGCCGGAGACCAGGCCGGCGACCTTGCCGTCTTTGCCGTCGGCGCAACCGAGGGCGTAGATCAGGCCATTGGTGGGCGTCTGCGCTGTCGTGGAAATAATTCCGGGCCCATTCCACGCGCCGTTGTTGCATCCGGATCTGATGTACCCGGTGATGACGCCGATTGGATCGGGTCCAGCGCCATAGTGGATGATCATCTCATTGTTAGTCGCGTCCAGCACGCCGGTCGTAGCAATCGAAAGGGAGTTTAATTTCAACGTGGTGGAATTTTGTGTTGTCGCAGGGGTTATCATTGCGGTTGCGCCGCTGGCTATGGACAGCGCGCCGAGATTAACGTTCCCGCCCATGACCGCGGCGAATATCAGCGTGCCGCTGTTGACGTTCACAGTCGCGGTTCCACCGTTCACGAAGGTGAAGGGCAATGCCAAGGGGCCGTTGAAGTTCAGGACATCATTCGAAGCCGTGTCGGTGACGGTCACACCCGTGAAACCGGAGAGGGTGATCTGCACGCCGTTCTGGCTGGCTGTGAGGTTGCCGCCGCTGGCGGTGATGGACACCGGCCCGGCCGTGCCGAGGTTGACATCCAGCGTGGAACCCGCCGGCACGGCGAAGTTCTCCGCGATGACGTTGGCCATTCCCTGAGTGCTGCCGATGCTGGCGGTGACGATGAACGTACCCGGCGTCGAGCCGAGCGTGGCGTCTCCCGTGCCATCGATCGAGTTGCCGCTGCCGGTAATCCCCCAGCTAAAACTCTCCGAGCTGATGGAGTTGCCGAATTGATCCGTGGCCGTGGCCGAGAACTGCTGGGTGAAGCCGATGGGAACGACGGACGAGGATGCCGGCGAGACGACGATGCCGGTGAGCGTCTGCTGAACCACGACCGCCACCGTGCTCGTGGCCGTCAGTTCGACGGAATTGGTGATCGTGGCGGTGAAACTGTAGCTTCCCGCTTGCGTGAAAATGGCAGTGATGTTCTTCGCGGCGTTCGTGCCGTTCGTATTCCCGGTGTATGTGACGCCGGCTGGGCCGGTGTAGGACCACGTGTAAGTCAGGCTGGATTCGCCGCCATCGTCGGCGCCGAGAACCGACAGATTAGTCGTCGTGCCAGTGACCGGCGAAGGATTTGCGGCGGCGGCGGTGGCGACGGTCGGCGCGCCATCGACGGTGCAATTCAGGACGGTGATCGAATAGGCGGGGAACGTGTAATCGAAGCTGGTGCCCAAGCCGGAGACGCCGGACGTCACCGGAATGATGGCGGTCGGGTTGCTGATAGAGTTGGTGGCGCTGCTCGACGATGCGGTAAGGCTCGTCGCCGTCCCCGTCGAGGAGACCGCGGTGGCACCGGAGAGGTCCACCGTCGTCGTGTTGGCCGTTCCCCCGATATTGATGACCGTCAGGTAGTAGCTTGTGCCGCTCTTGGTCACCAGAACTTGGAGACCGCTGGCGCCGCTCACCGTGTCGGAGACCACGGTGGTCCCGCGGTTCTGACCAAGGATGACCTGCGCCCAGTAGCTCGGCGAGCCGTAGCTCGTCGTGTTGTTAAAGCCGATCAGGTCCGGTGTCCACTGATGGCCGTTGACGTTGACCCACAGCGGCGCGTATGAGGACATGGTCACCAGGTCGGAGTTGCGTTCCAGACCCAGTAGCCAGGAGGCGTCACCAAGCGCTGAATTCATGTCGTTCGTCGGCGAGCCCTCGTTGGAGGCATACTCGCCGACGAAGACCGTGGAGGAGCCACGGGTCCAGCTGTTATAGTAGCCCGAGTTCGCCTCGAACCACGAAGGAGAGTTGTAGTGATGGTCGTCGAGGACATTGTACGGGCTGCCGCCAGTGTTACTGCCGGCCGCGATGAACTGGAGCGAGGGGAAGGCGGCGTGGATTGCGTTGTAAAACAACGGGTATCGCGTCGCATAGCTCGAGCCGTAGTCCTCGTTGCCGATCTCGACGTAGTTGACGTTGTACGGCGCCGCATGTCCGTTCGCCGCGCGCTCCGCTCCCCAAGAGGTAGTTGTAGGATCCAGCACATAGTGCAACTCGTTGACGGCGTCCGTCACGTCGTTGGTCAGCGTCGTGCCCGTGTCTGAATTACCGTTGAGCGTGTAGCCCGCGTAGATCGCCAGGATCGGCGAGGCGCCAACCTCCTCGGCCATCTGGAGATACTCGTCCAGGCCCATTCCGTCGGTCGACCAGTAACCCCACGCCGAATTGTAGTGCCCCGGGCGGTCCTGCACCGGCCCGATGGTGTTCGACCACTCGAAGCGGGTCGCGTAGTTATTGCCCTCGAGGTAGTTGCCGCCCGGCACGCGGAAAACCGCGGGCTTGAGCGCCGCCAGCTTCTGCATGAGGTCGATGCGCAGGTGGTTGGGGGCGCCGAGGTAAGACGGCGGGAAGAGGTAGGTCGCGCCGAACCAGAGGGTCTTGCCGTTCGCGGAGGCGCTGTTTGTCGAGATGACGAACAGGTTGGTGGAGGAGGTCGGGGCGCTCGGCCCCGTCGTCAGCGTCGCGGTGTACTCGGCCCAGGAGCTCGTGATCGAGGAGATGGTCGCGCTGGCGTAAACCGTGCCGGTGGTCGACTCCAGGTCCACGGTCAGCGGGCCGGTGAAACCGGAGCTGGCCTTTGCGTAGAACTGCACGGTGTATGAAGTGGAGGGCGCGATCGCCACGCCGAAGTAGCCGGCGTTGGAGATCCCGGCGCGGGCCGAGGAGGAGACCCCCGAGGTGATTCTCAGCTTCCCGGACTGCGTGAGGGCGCTGGTCGGGCCGGTGGTCGTGTCGGAGGTGAGCGCGTCCGTCACCCCGCTGCCCGCGACTGCCGCCCAGCTGTTCAGGGCATTCGTCGAGTCGTTGAAGCCGCTGTTGCGGACCTCGTCGTTGTAGATGCCGCCCTCACCACCGTAGTTGATGTCTTCCATGAAGGCGCCGAAGAGGTTCGGCGACACGGTCGCGCCGGTGGTGCCCGTCGCAACGTTCACGACGGAGCCGCCCCCCGTGCCGATGAACGCGGCGTCCGCGGCGCTCAGCGGCGAGTCGTAGAAGTACACGTCCTGAATATCGCCGTTCACAAAGTCGGTGCGGGTGCCGTTGAACTTTCCGCCGCCAACGACGGTCGCGCCGGTCGCCTGCCAGCCGCCGCTGTAGGACACCGTGGATTGCAGCACGCCATTGACATAGAGCAGGAGCTGGCTGTTCGCGACGTCGTTCACGCCGACCAGGTTGTACCAGACCCCCGTCGAGGGGGTGCTGGTCGCGTCGGCGTGGTAGGCTTGCGCGGAGTCGCTGTCGGAGGCGAGACGCGTGAAAGCGAACTTCCCGGTATCGCCGCGCAGCTGGAGGTAGAATCCCGATGTTGTCGACCCGTCGATCGAGACGAAGGTCTGAAATCCGCTGACGGAGTTCAGATTCACCCACGCGGAGACCGAGAACGGCAGGGCGGTGTTGAGGACCGGCGAGGCGTAGGTCGCGTTGCCGGTCGCCGAGCCGTTCACAGCCATCGAGCTCGAGCTAGGAAGGTGCCCAGCGGCCCAGGATGCGCCGGAGCCTAGAGTCAGGGTGTTGCCGTGTCCGGAGACGTCGGCGGCGGTGGTTCCTGTCCCGTCGTTGAAGGGGTACGCGGCGGGCTGGTCCAGCGCGGCGACCTGCGCAGCCGACAGCGCCGAGGAGAACAACTCCACGTCGTCGATCGAGCCGTTGACGTAATCGACTTGGCCGCCGCTGTAGAACCCGTGCCCGATCAGGGTATTGCCGGTCGCCGCCCAGCCGCTCGTGTAAGCGACGCTGCCCATCGATTGGCCGTCGACGTACAGAGTGAGCGTCCCGGCGCTGGCGTCGTCGACGCCGACTATATGGTACCAGGTGCCGGTGACCGGCGCGGAGGGGTCCGAGACGTAGTAGGTGCCGCCACTGGTCGAGTCAGAGGACAGGCGGGTGAAGGCGAAGGTGCCGGTGTCGGCGCGCAGCTGTAGAAAAAAGCCAGCGACGTTGGTTCCGGCGATCGAAACGACGGTCTGATAACCGGAGAGGGAGGCGAGGTCCACCCACGCCGAGGCGGTGAAGCTGCCGGCGGTGTTGACAACAGGCCCGGTTGCGGTGACCACCCCGCTCGAGGTGCCGGTCAGGCTGATCGCGTTGGATCCAACATTCCCGGTTACCCAGGACACGCCCGCGCCGAGGGTCGCGGTATTGCCGTTGCCGGAGGAGTCAGAGGCGATTGTGCCGGTGCCCTCGTCGAAGGCCCAGTGTGCGGTCGGGGTGGGCACGGTCGGGATGCTCCCGGACAAGAGCGTGCGGGCCTCCAACGGTTCCAGCGCGGCCCTCATCAGTGCCTGTCGGCGAGAACGCTTATCGGATCTGTGGGGATACCTGCCACCATTGCTTCGATTCCGCATATCTTTCGTCCTCCAGTCGGAACCGATCCCTCGTCATGGCGTGAAAGGCGATGAGGATCTCTGGGAAGCTCTCCTGCCAAGTAACCACCCATTGTACCGGTTCACATAACAATGGGCGCTTACGGTTCTCTAAATATCAGGAGTATATGCTGAATCAGCTTATCTAACCTAGTAATATCTAACACAGATATTGCATTTCAAGAGAATATTTTGCGTCACCTCTGGCTCTGGCATCCTCAAGAGCATGTTATGAACTTTGAGCGCGTTTCAAGTGCCTTTCCATCATCAGCCTGAATACCCCTGGAAATTGGCGCGTGCGGCTATCCGCTCAGCCGCCAAGATCAGCCTTGGCTACCGAGTCGGAAGAAGCCAAAATACCCAAACAGAACGTTCAATCCGCGTGATTGACGCTCGCGCTCTTATGTCGACGCATGAGTAGCGCAGTAGCTCCAAGCGCCAGGGCCGACAGTGAAAGCGGTTCCGGAACCGGAAGGACCGTATTGGGTCCGGCTGCATAATCAGCCGCGATGGCGGCGGCACTCTGCGCATTGTCATAGATGCGGAACTCGTCAACCGAACCGGACGTGCTGTTGTCACCCGCGAATGCCGAACGGCCCAGATAGGCGTTGGTGAAACTGTAGGAACCAAGGGGGATGGCGGTGATGGTGCTTTGGAGCCCGCCGACGCCGCCCTGACTTTGGTCAAACAGATAATAGCTGAGCGTGCCCGCGCTGCCGTCAATCACGGTAGCCATCATGAAGGTCTCGCCATCGTCCAGATAACCCCCTCCACCCGCGCCAACGCCGGGGGTTGACTCAAAGGCGTCTGTTTCACCACCACCATACCCTGCCAGGCTTTGGGCGATATGCGAGCCACCGGTGTTATTCCCATTCCCACCGTTATTCTGAGGAGCCGAGATGGTGCCCATCAGATACTGCCCATTGAACTGACCTGGTATATTGGTGTCGTTGGCGTTGTTGCTAAACGAATAGGCTTCGGTGAAGAAACCTGAGCCTGTAAAGGTAAACCACTGTTCAATGGTCGCACTGCCGCTGGACGGCAGGATGCTGGGGGAAAGACCGAGATATCCGCCGGCAGTGCTGGGGCCGCTGAAATTGGGATTATTCAGTTGCAGCTGACCGCCCGCAACGGTAGCGCTATTCATGAGAGTACCGTTGGCAGCGCCGACGGAATCGCTGGCATCCGTAGTAAAGCTGTATCGGTGGATGAGCGCCGCGTTCAGCGAAGACGCGCCCAAGAGTAAACTCCCCACGGCGAAGAACTTAGGTAGCGCCCGAGAACGTAGCGTTTTCATTCCGCCTCCAAAGAGTAGATAAGCCTTAGATAGGTCTACAAGTGAACACTTTACCTCTCGGATTTCTTGCGTCAAGAAAAAAATGCGACATCTATACCCCTTTTTGCGTATTTTTTTCTGATTGAAAGAAAATCAACGGTGATTAACGCAATTTTGTCAATCTGGGAAAAAAGAGGGAGTGGCTGCGCCTTAATCCCTTGGGGAATTACCGCAGAAAAAAGGGGAATCTCGACAACCAGGCTTGCCGCAACACCAAGGGATCAGACCGCGGCCGGTACGATACTTTTCCGTTAGCCCCCAGAACATCGCTGGCGGCGCGAATACTGGTCAAAATCAACCTACTTGTAGATTACCGGGTGAAGCGCAAACGGATTGAGAACAGATCGCGGTTCACATAAGGACGATTTGAGTTTATCGATCAGCGCCACTTGGCTAGACCGCTGATACAAAGACGCCAAACGCCCTTATGTGAACCGCATTGGAATTACGCCGCATCTTGGCTTATTTCCCGTAGCCGCGACTCAGCGGACACGGCGGCGAAGCAGGATCAAGCCACCAAGGCCCATAAGGCCCAACGAAACGGGCTCGGGAATAACGTCGGCGCTTATCGTAGCGAGGCTGGCGCTCGCGCCGGCGGCGTCGACCGCCGCGACTTGAGAGGCGGTCAGCGCTCCGTTGTAAAGGAGGAAGTCGCTCGTCGTCTCATCAGCAGAGGCATCGCCCCAAGGAGCCCACGGTTCATTGGGGCAACCGCCAATGCCAAAAAGCTGGGTGCCGGCAAGGCTGGTGCTGCTGAACGCCTCCTGCAATGAACTGGTCTGAACACCGTTGATGTACTGGTTGAACGTGTACGTGGAAGCATTGTAGGTTAACATCATATCGTAACTCTGCCCGGCAGCAAGACTTACACCTCCAATATTCCATCCCCATCGGCTA
>JBEKXM010000143.1:0-9243 GCA_049512115.1 Tepidisphaeraceae bacterium
ATCGTTGTTGAAATCTCCAGCGAGCCGGGCATTGATCTGGTCAGTGCCGCCCATTGCTGAAAAATCAATAAAGCCGAATGGAGTGGTTGGCGTAATATAGGTGGGGTTCGTTTGAGTGCCCTGGTACGGCTCTCCGGATGAAAATTCATTGATGGACGCGGCATCACCCGGATCGCCGGAAAAATAGGTTGAGTATCCGCAGACCGCTACGAAATAGGTGCCGGCTGCAAGAATCGGATACTGGTTCCAATTCGCGTACGGGAGGTAATTTGGGTTGGATGGATTCCACAACGGATTGCTCTGTGGGTTTTTGACAAATGCGATCTGTGCCAATGCCTGCACATTGGGGTCGTTCCACTGATCACCGTAATAGTACACCGGTTGCGTGGGATCCAGCGGCTGGCGCGTGAGGTACCTTGTTGGAACTGGCGGGGCTCCCGCGGGAATCGTTGGGGCGACGTTGGAATCCCCCGTGGCGGGTATGCATCCGTCCTTATTGTCGGCGACGAGGTTCCCCTGACTGTCGTACACCGCGATCTCGCCATAGTTATATGCGCTGAACGCGAATCCACCGCCAAATCCCATGTTGGAACCGAACATGTCGAAGATGACGGGGGAGGTGCCGTTCGACACGTACTTGTACCACCCCAGGGACGGCTGGTTAGGATAGACCGCTCCGACGATGCCTTCAGTATCGCTCTGGCCTATGCCGAGCGAGCCAAAGTAGTATTCCTGCGCCGAAAAATTGGGAATTTGCCCCGTGGTCGGGTTAGCCATTTGCTCAGGCGTGAGCACCTGACCTTGGGCTAGCGAAAAGCCGGACACGCCGATCGCAAAAATAAGCGAATGTTTGGCTTTCATTTCTCATCTCCGATGGTTTCTGCCCGAGAGAATTACCCTTTATATCTTGACTCCGCGTCAGTTTCAATATATATAAACGACTTAGTCATGTACTATTTGTGGGCTGCTTCCGTTGATGCCCGATCTGGCAGCCTGGACAATCGCCGATTGGACCCGAGTTTCGCGGGGTTGCGGCGGCCCGCTTCCGCGTTGCCCAAGCCGCCAAAGGGCTTTACCCTCGTCGAGCTTTTGGTTGTAATCGGTATAATTGCGATTCTAATTGGCCTGCTGTTGCCGGCACTTAACAAGGCAACACTGCAAGCCCGTGATTTGAACTGCATGTGCAACCTGAGGCAGATAGGCGTTGGGTTCTTCGCCTACGCCGCTGATAACAAAGGCTATTTGCCGGCCGAGCAGGCGTCGCTCCCCAACAATCTCGTCTTGCCGTGGCAGGTGGCTTTGTTTGACTACCTGGGCCAGCCCCGTGTACCCGAGTCGCAGTTGACCGCGACCAATAATCACCAATACCTTGTGGGAACGATCTTCACCTGTCCAAGGGCCGTTTTATATAGCACGACGGCCTTTTCGCAGACCGTTAACTTCTTGGCCCAGGGTTACGACTATAACATTGACCTCCCCGGCAATGCGGTCACGGTTCGCGGACCCTCGTCCATGGATATGCTCCACATGGGATCACCCCGCCAACTTAGTCGCGTGGTTTACGGATCGGACACCCTGCTGGCCGCCGATGGTGTGAACGGTTGGGTCTCCTTCGATGCTACCGGAGATCGCAGCGTGCTCGTCGCGCCGACGAATTCGGAATTCAACGCGGTCGCCGCGGCCGCGCAGCAGAACCGCCACCCAAAGGGATTCGTCAACTGCCTGATGTGCGACGGAACCGTCACCCCGCGACAGTGGGTGTACAGCACGACCGACATCCCGATTCCGACCAACATGACCGTGCCGCCCGATCCCACTACCTTCTCGCTTATTGTGAAAAAGTTCTGGTTCGGTCATCTCCCGGATGCGAAGGGGAACTGAAGCTTCCGGCGTTGGAACCGTTCATCACTGGCGCAGAAATGTGCAACTTTTCCGGTTCGGGCGGGTGATTGGTCTACCCACTAACCCCTGAATAGGGAAGCGGCGGGAAGAATACGTGGCCGACCCAATGCACTTTTCGCGTCTGTCGAATTGCGAATGAAAGGCTTTCCGATGAAGTTTCGAAGATGTCTCGTGGCCCTGGCGGCGGCGGGGATTTTTTCCGCCCCCGCCCTGGCGGCCGTTGAAGATTCGGCGATTGATAACGCCGTCGAACAATACAAAACCTTATTCAACGACTCACGCGAAGCGGGCGAACGCCCCGATATGGCTGCGCGGGGAGGGTTTGTTGACAAGGCGGTGGCGAAAATCCCGCTGAATGAGCTGTCCCTCGACCAAATCGCGGAACTGTCGCAAAAACTTCCGGTTGCCTTTAGCCCCAAGACCGGCCCGGCGCTGGATGCCCTGCTCCAAAAGGACTCGGCCGACAACGACGCCAACGGCGCTCGCGCTGCCGTTCTGCGTTTGGAGCTTATCCCGTTAAGTGCCGATCCCAAGACAATATTGGCCGCCGTGAAGGCCGCCTTGAAGCATCCGGCAATCGGCCAGGCCGTCTCGGACGGGTATGCCGGCGATTTGTTCTCCGCCGCCGGGAACCTGGGAGCCGGCGCACTGGAGGAAATCCGCCCCGATCTGGTGAAGTTGGCGGATTCGGTTCGGAGCGATGCGCCCGCGGGTTTTTTTGTGCGGGCTGCCGACTTCCAGTTGAGCATCGCGCACGCGCTCAAGTCCGAGGACCTCAAGTTGTTCTCCCCACTTCGCGAAAAATTTGCCGCCGCCGCGGCTGACAAATTGAAATCGCAACTTAGTAAATCCGATCAGGTAGCGGTGTCCCGATCGTTGGACGAGTTGAATGGCGCATTCGCGCGCGGTGAATTGATTGGCTTCGCCGCCCCGCCCATCAATTTTATCTGGTTCAATGACCCCTCCGATCCCAAGAAACAAATCAAATCCCTCGCCGAACTCAAAGGCAAGGTGGTTGTCCTGGATTTCTGGGCGACTTGGTGCGGACCCTGCGTCGCCACCTTCCCCAGAGTTAAGGCGCTTCAGCGATACTACCGCGGATTCGACGTGGTCGTGCTCGGAGTGACCAGCCTTCAGGGCTTCGTCGATACCAAAGAGGGTCGAGTACAGACCGGCGCGGACGCTCAGAAAGAATTGCAGTTGCTCGCCCAGTTCGAGAAGGACCATGAAATTGTCTGGCCGATCGCCGTTTCCAAACAGGACGTCTTCAATCCCGAATATGGTGTTTCGGGGATTCCCGATGTGGTGATCATCGATGCCAATGGAACCGTTCGTTACGCCGGGCTGCATCCCGCACAGCCTCTGGAGGAGAAGACGGCGATCATCGATCAGTTGCTGGCCGAGGCGAAATTGCCCCTGCCGGCCCAATTGCTGTTGTCGAAGCCGCAATAAAGTCCGTTCAACAAATCCGTTGGGAGGAGCTTTGGCGATGAGTGGCCGATCCGAATTTATTGACGACTCGATCGCGCATATTTATTATCCCCCACCGCAATCTTTCGTCTGATATACCCTTGCTGCTGAGGAGATTCGCGTGAAAAAAACATTGTATGGCATTATTTTGTCGGCAGTTATGGGAATGGGCATTCCGGCGTTTTGCGCCGTTCCGGATTCCGCGATCCAACAGGCCTCAACCCAATATCACAAGCTCTTTGATGATGCGCGCGAAAACGGCGATCGGCCCAGCGGGGGCGACCAGGGCGACTATATCGACCAGGCCTACTCGCAGATCCATCTCGACGAGCTTTCGCTCGATCAGGTTCAGACGGTTTTGGATTCCGTTCCGGTGCTGCTCAGCGTGAAGGTCAACGCCGGTCTGAATGACTATCTCACAAAACATTCAAAGGCGCCCGATGCAGCAGGTGCGCGGGCGGCAATTCTGCTCCTGCAAATGGTCCCTTTCACCGCCAAACCCGAAGAGCGTCTGGCGGCAATCAACACAACTCTGTCACACCCGGCGCTGGCCGAAGCCGTTGCCAACGGGTATGGCGCGCAGATTTTCCAAACGGCGGCTTCTCTGACACCCCAGGGACTGCTTTCCATCCGTGAAAAACTCCTTGCCCTGACGCCCTCGATCCCGGCAAATGCCTCCGTTTCACTTTATGCCGCGGGCGCAAGCTTCATCCTTGCCGCGGCTGACAGTTTGAATGCCCAGGACATTCATTCCTTTTCACCGCTCCGCGAGCGATTCTCTTCGGCCGTCGCCGAAACGCTGAAGGGCCAACTAACCGATGCCCAACGAACCATCCTCGTCAGATCGCATGAGCGGCTTGACGGCGCGTTCGCTCGTGGCGAACTCGTCGGATTTCCCGCGCCGAATATCAATTTCATCTGGTTTAAGGACCCCGCACATCCAGATCAGGCAGTGAAGTCCCTGGAGGATCTTCGCGGCAAGGTGGTGGTGCTGGATTTCTGGGCAACGTGGTGTGGCCCATGCCGCGCGAGTTTTCCCAAGGTGAAGGCGCTGAGCCGGTATTATCGTGGATATGCCGTCGTCGTTGTCGGGGTCACCAGCCTTCAGGGCTTCAGCGTTGATGCTCAAAGCCAGCGGATCGACACCAAAGACAATCCCCAGAAAGAACTCGATCTGATGTCCGATTTCGTCAAGGATGAAAACATCACCTGGCCCGTTGCCTTCTCAAAGCAGCGCGTCTTCAATCCCGATTATGGCGTCACGGGAATTCCGGACGTGGCCATCATCGACCCCAAGGGAATTGTGCGCTACGTTGGCCTACATCCGGACATGCCGCTCCAGGAAAAGACGAACATCATCGACAAGTTGTTGGCTGAGGCGAACTTGCAAATCCCCGCCCAACTGCTCGAAATGAACAAGAGTCAAATCAGCCACAACTGACTAAAGGCGTGGCGCTGGCACATTGGCGTAATATGAGACAAATGACACGTCGGGATCGCAGACCATTATCATGTTTGGTTGTCGTTGCGTTCGTCCTGTTTGGCGCCGCCAGCGGGTCGTTGGGCAATGACGATCAGTCCACAACGTCCTTTGCGACGCTCGCCACTTCCGCGCTGCGCGTGAATCAAACCGCGGTCCTGGCGGTTGTGACCGACATTGGTTCCGGCCTGCACACTCAATCTCACGAGCCGCTTACCGATGGTTTCATTCCCTTCGCCGTAACGCTGGATCCCTCGCCTTCGATCGAGTTTCTCCAACCCGTCTATCCCAAGGGAATTCGTCAGAATTCCCCCGATCTGGGTGACCAAAGCGTCTATACCGATCGGGTCATCGTATATGTGCCCATGCGAATCAAGGCCGATGCGCCGATCGGCAAGACGACCCTGAGTGGAAAGATCACCTGGCAGGCTTGCAACGACAAGGTTTGTTTCCCGCCGGAAACGAACTCGTTTTCCGTCGCGACGGAGATTGTCTCGCCCGGAGTTGCCGTTGCGCCGATCCATCCCAAGCTCTTTCAGGGTTTCGATCAGAGTGTCTTCGCCGGCGGTGCGGCGCCAGCCGCCGCCGCAGCGCCGCTCTCACCCGGCACAACGCTCGATTTCTTTGGACGGACGTTTGAACTGGGAAATTCCAATGTCGCTTTGGCGCTGGCGATCGCGCTCGTCGTGGGCGTGCTGTTCAACCTCATGCCGTGCGTCCTTCCCGTCTTGCCGCTGAAAGCCATCGGATTCTTCGAAGTCTCCCGCCACAATCGCGCCCGCTGCCTGCTCCTGGGGACGGTGTTCAGCCTGGGGCTCATCGCGGTGTTTGCCGCACTGGCCGTACTCATTGTGGCGCTGCGGACGACTCTGCATTTCAGTTGGGGCGAGCAATTCAAATACGGTTGGTTTGTCTGGCCGATCGTGGCAATTCTGGTGGTCATGGCCCTGGGGATGTTCGGCTTGTTCGAGATCGTACTTCCCGATTCAGTTTACTCGCTTGCGCCGAGGCATGATTCGGTATCGGGAAATCTCGTCTTCGGCATTCTCGCCGCGGTTTTGTCCACGCCCTGCACGGCGCCGATGTTCGCCGGGCTGCTGGCCTGGGCGGCGGCCCAGCCGGTGGCTCTGGGAGTGGCCGTTGTCGTCACGGTGGGCGTCGGAATGGCGCTGCCGTACCTGATCCTCAGCGCCTTTCCGAACTTGGCCAGACGCGTGCCGCGCACCGGGCCCTGGTCCGCCGTCCTGAAGCAGATGATGGGATTTCTGCTGCTGGCCGTGGCCGTCTATTTCGCCGGGGGACGGCTTGTATCCAGCCGCGATTTCTTCTGGGCCGTATCCGCTGTTGTTGCCGCAGCAATGCTCTTTCTGGTCCTGCGCACGCTCCAACTCTCTCGCCGACCGGCAACCATCCTTGCCTCCTTTGCCGTGGCGATTGCCGTCGTTGCCCTATCCGTGTCTATCACATTGCGTCTGGTCGGGGGGCTGGCATGGAAGCCTTATTCGCCGCAGATGCTTAACGAAGCCCGCGCAACCGGCAACCTGGTACTCGTGGAATTCACCGCCAATTGGTGCGGCAATTGTCTCGCCCTGGAAGCCTCGGTGTATCGCGATTCTCGAACCGCCGCCGAAATTCGAAAACACGGCGTGATCCTGCTCCGCGCCGATCTAACCGAATCCAACGCTCCCGGTTGGCCGGATCTAAACCAGTTGAACCCGGGCGGTGGAATTCCTCTCACCGTCATTTACGGCCCCGGCGCACCGGAACCCATTAAGCTCAGCAGTCTTTATACGCGGCAAGATCTGATCGACGCACTCAACAGGGCCGGCGCATTCCATCAGCTCAGCATGCCCCACGCAGATTAGATTCCTTTTCCATCGCTGAACTTCTGCATAACCTCTTTGTAGTTGACGACATCACGCGCGGCCACCGAAGCCAAGGTTGCTTGGTCCAACTTCGCGGCCGCGAAGTTGCCAAACTCCATCAACAGACGCTGAAATCGGCATGCATCGACCTGTGTCTCGACACAGGTTTCCTTGTATTCCCGTGGATCTCTGAGTATCTACATGTTCACAAAACCGCGTTCGTGAGGCGAAAAACGCGGTTCTTCAGGGTCTGAAAATGCATCTGTCGCCGGTTCAATTCCGGCTCTGCCCATTCGCGTCCTGAGCATCGTCGAAAAGATGATGCGGAAATGCCCGGCATGAACGGGAGAGAAAGGGCGGGCGCTCTCCTGCGGCTATTGATCTTGGCCGATCGATTCATCGGCGTTTTGCGTCCGTCGTTGGAAATGATTGGAGTTCGCGATGGCGGACGAATCCTGGACGCGGCGAGAGGTTCTGGCGGCGGCCGCGGCAGTGGGAATGGCGGCGCTGGCGGGCAGGGCGGCGGGGGAGCCGCGGCCGGCGACTGTTCCTGATAAACTGCCGAGGGGATCGGGAACGATCGGCATCCAGATGGGTCTGCCGCCGCTGGCAACGCAGGACCTTGATCGGTTGTTCGACGATCTTCACCGGCTCGGGGGTGTCAACGCCCTGTTTCCGTTTATCTACACCTATGCGCACGTGACGGCGGGGATGCCCGCCAAGGGGTTTCATGGGGGAAATTTTGCCATCCCGCACATGCAATTCTATGGGCGGACGCCGCTGACCTATCAGGACATGCGAGCCACCGATTTTGGGGACCTGGACGTGATGGCGCGAATTATTCCGGTTGCCAAAAAGCATGGCATGAAGACCTTTGCCTGGGTGCTGGAAGATCACGATCGTGCGCCATCGGCCAGTTGGGATAAGCTGTACGAGGTTGATTTCCACGGCAGGCCGGCCCTGGCGCATCCGGCGGGGCCGTGCTACAACAATCCGCTCTATCTGGGTTTTGTGCTGGGGTTGATCGAGGATTACACGCGGTCGTACGACATCGACGGGGTGATGTGGTCGTCGGAACGGCAGGGTGGATTCTTCAACGCGCTGGGCGCCTACGCGCACGGGGCGTCGGCCGATCCGGGCAAGGCCACCTGCTTTTGCGATTTCTGCACGAAAAAGGCCAAGGATTTGGGGATAGACGTGGGGCGAGCTAAGCGCGGGTTTACCGAGCTCGAACAATGGGTGCGTGATGGCCGTGCCTCCAGGCGGCCACGCGACGGGTATTTCGTCACGTTCTTCCGCCTGCTGCTGAATTATCCCGAGCTTTTGGCGTGGGAAAACCTGTGGATCAGGAGCCGGGAAGATTTGCAGCTGCAGATTTATAAGCTGGTCAAGTCGATCAAGCCGGCGATTCCCGTGGGATGGCACATCTGGCACAACGTCTCATTCAGTCCCTTCCATCGGGCGGAAATGGATTATTCTCGCCTGGCGGAGTTCTCGGATTTCATCAAGCCGGTGCTTTACAACAACGCCGCAGGGGAAAGGATTCGCTCGTTCGTGGACAGCGCCCGCGGGAATGTTTTTGGGGACTTGCCGCCGGCGCAGGCCATGGACGTGCTTTATCGTGAACTGGATTACAACGAAGCGGGGTATGACAAAGTGAAGGGGACGGGCCTGTCGGCGGATTACGTGATGCGCGAGACCCAACGAGCGGTGGACGATGTGAAGGCGAATGGCGTGGAGGTTTGGCCGGGGATCGATATTGACGTTCCGGTGCCGGCCGGGTCGAGCCAATGCACGGCCGAGGGTGTGAAGCAAGCCGTGCTCGCGGCGTTCCGCGGCGGAGCCAGCGGGTTGATCTTGTCGCGGAATTATTCGGAGATGAACCCGGAGCATCTGGCCGGAGCAGGAGCGGCGCTAAGGGAACTGGGGTTGGGCTGAGGATGAATTTTCCGCAAGGTCACGGCAGCTGCGTGACTCAATCGGCGGCCAATTTCTTTCCCCCTCTCCCTGTACTCAGGGGGAGGGTCGGGGTGGGGGTTCTTGACGCATCGGCGGAACCGGCGATCCTGTTGCCATGCTCGGACGTCACGATCGGTCGCCACGACTGAGAACCTTCGCCAGACGTCTTCGCGCTCAATCCACGGATGCCGAGCGAAAACTGTGGAGATTGCTGCGGGGCGAACAATTGCTCAGCCTTCAATTTCGGCGAGAGCATCCGATCGGCGGATACATCGTCGATTTTGTTTGCCTCAAGGCGAATCTGGTGGTCGCATTGGACGGCGGTCAGCACGCCGACCCGGCTGGCCTGGCGCGCGACGCCGAACGCATGCGACGCCTGGAGCAGCTCGGCTTGCGCATTCTGCGTGTGCCGGACAATGAAATGTTGAAGGACCCGGATGCGGTCCTGACAACGATCCTTCGATAGGTGGAAGCGCTCCGACCCCCACCCCGACCCTCCCCCTGGGTACAGGGAGAGGGAATAAAAGAGGACAAGCCTGCCGATTGAGTCACGCACCCGGTCACGGC
>JBEKXM010000144.1:0-9235 GCA_049512115.1 Tepidisphaeraceae bacterium
TATCTGCGGACGAGCCGGAGTTTTCCGATCTTAGAGATTGCCGCGTGTGCGGATTTGAACCGGGCGGCGGCCGAGAAGGAGGCGGCGGAGCATGGCGTGCCGCGCGTCTTGAGCGTCGATGAATTGTTGGCCGATAAGTCGATCGACGTGGTCCTCAACCTGACGGTGCCGAAGGCGCACGCGCCGGTTTGCCTGGCGGCGCTCCAGGCGGGCAAGCACGTGTACGTCGAGAAGCCGCTGGCCGTGACACGCCAGGACGGTCAGGCGATTTTACGCGAGGCGAAGCAGCGCAAGCTGCTGGTCGGATGCGCGCCGGATACGTTTTTGGGGTTGGGCCTGCAAACGGCGCGGAAGGCGATCGACGATGGAATGATCGGAAGGCCGGTAAGTTTTCTGGCCTTCATGATGTGCGCGGGACACGAGCATTGGCATCCCAGTCCGGAGTTTTATTACCAGGCGGGCGGGGGTCCGATGTTGGACATGGGACCGTATTATTTGACGGCGCTTCTGAATTGTCTGGGTCCGGTGAAACGCCTGATGGGGCTGGCGGCCGTGGCGATCCCGGAACGGACGATTACCAGCGACGCCAAGAGAGGGAAGAAGATCAGGGTGGAAACGCCCGATCACGTGACCGGAAGCATTGAATTCGAGCAGGGCGCCGTGGGGACGATCGTGACCAGCTTCGCGACGCGGTTTGCGCAGTATGATGGGAAGCATCCGATCACGATTTTCGGGACCGAGGGAACGCTGCTCTTGCCGGACCCCAACGGTTTTGGCGGGCCGGTGAAACTGCGCGGGGTGGCCGACGCGGATTTTCGCGAATTGCCGCCGCTGTTCGAGCATCAATATGAACGGTCCGTGGGGCTGGCGGACAT
Source organism: Tepidisphaeraceae bacterium (assembly GCA_049512115.1). Classification (GTDB taxonomy): domain Bacteria; phylum Planctomycetota; class Phycisphaerae; order Tepidisphaerales; family Tepidisphaeraceae; genus PALSA-1353. The sequence continues at coordinate 876 of JBEKXM010000144.1, forward strand.
GGCATGGGCGATCCGCAAGGGTCGCGCCCCGCGCGCCAGCGGCGAGCAGGCCATGGCGGTGCTGGATTTGATGCTGGGGTTTCTGGATTCCTCCGATCAGGGCAAGGCGTATGAACCGGTAGTCGAATACGTGCGTCCCGCGCCATTGGCGAAGGATGGGGCGCTGGAGTAGGTCGGCGGGACGCATAATCTTCACGGTTTGTTGTCCAACTCTCGGCGGGGCTTACATATATTGGCGGTGAGATGATCGCGCAAGCCCCATCATCTGATGCCGAACTTCTGGCCGAATTCTTGGCTGGTTTGAACCTGACCTTCACTTGCTCAAACTCCGACCACCCGCCAGCGCATTGAACATCAGCCGCCTGGCGGTTACCGGATGAAAACCATCGGCATTTCCGCTCAGGAATGAATTCATCAGCCCTGGAATCGCCAGCATCACGATTTCGCCTCGCCCGCATTCGATCGTTGCGGCAGCAACGCCTATATTCGGATCGTGGTCCTTCCCACAGCCAATGACCGCCTCCATACCCCGGCCCCAAAGCATTAAACCATTCCCCTGTGCGATCTGATACGGCCAATCCAGCACGCAATCGCTGGGCAGACCGTCGAGGAGCCAGTGCCTGCGTCCAAAGAACCAGAACCCCATCCAGGAGGGACCCGATGCGCCAATCGCGCCGGCATAATTCAAAAGACCTTCGCCGGCGAGGTACCGGGCAACCTCGTCCGCGTCCTTGCCGCCACTGGTCAGCAAAACCACCCGCGCGCCATCGCGCCGCGCCCGCTCAATCGCCGCGCCAAGATCCGCTGCCCAGTAGTCGCCACTTTCCTGCGCGATCGGCGTCCACACGCGACCCGCCGGGTCGGTATATGGCTTACGACGGAAAACCTCCCGCACCACCTTGCCCGACGAATCGCTCAACTCCACCGCCGCCAGCGTCGCGTTGTCGGCCTCCACGCGCGGCACCGAAATTCGGATCTTTCCGTCAGGCGCATCGACGATGAAGGTTTGGACCAGCGCCCGATTCTTTCCACCTGCCCTGGCGAAAATGTCCAATTCCCTGGCAACCGTTTCGCCGTTGATCGCAATGTCGAAAAGGCGCTGCCCGGCCGCGTTCTGGTAAGAGTCTTCCAGATACAGCCTGACCGTGATCTTCCCAGGCGCCAGGTCCCGCCACGTTCGGATCGGAGTCGCCTGTCCCCACATCTGCTGCTTAAAGAGGCCCGGATCGGTTGTGTTGGAAATGTCCGCGTCGCTGTTCCCGGGACTCCAGTTCTCGGGGCCACCGCTGCCTGTCGCGACCAGGATCGTGGCCACTTTTTCAAGCTTGGAAGAAAGCTCGACCGCGTCCGCATTGAATTGCTGCTTGAGCGCCGCGATCGACTCGTCACTGTCGCCGCCGCAGGCAATCGTCCCCTTCAGCGCCATCGGCTGCGGGTCAATTACCAGCATCGGCTCGTCCCGCTGAAGCAGCGGCGCGCCACCGGCCATTCGGCTCAGCGCGGCATGGATAGTCATCGGCCCAGGCTCGTTCACCGTAAAGCGGACGTCCTGTTTCAGCAGTTGGCCAAAAGTCTCCCCGCCCCTGAGTTCAACCGGATACTCCGCTTGAAAGAGTGGTTCATGTCCCGCCATCGAGGCCGAAACAGCAAGCCGCCACGAGCCGGTCAGATTCCGCTCATTGATTTGATGAACGTCCACCACCGCCGTATCGTCTTTGGCGATCACGTAGTGGCGCGGTCGCACCACCAGGACTTCTGGCTCCGATGCTTGGCGGATCAGCGCCGGATCGGCCTTGAGTTGCCGCAATGAGTCAACCATCCCGCTGTGATCGTCGATCGTCGTGGACTCCCAACCGGACAGCACGATGTAATCGACGTTGCTGCAGATACGCGCGTTTTCCAGCAGATGCGCGGCAGAGAAATAATGCTTCGCCGCCGCCTCCTGAAAGAGCTTTTCGGCGCTGGGAAACGCGGAGCGAAAATGGTAGTCATCGAGAAACTTCTCGTACGCCGCCACGATCGTCTCGTGCGCCGCCAGATCATAGCCGCTGGGCCGGTTTGCCTTGTACCAGTTCACAATCGCCGTGTGATCGTCCGGCGAAGCGCCTGTCGCCAGCTCGCCCCACACCACGATCTCCTTCTGGTTTTCCGTGCGATACTTGAAATCGGCAGGCGATTTATACATCGAATCCAGCCAGACCCCCGGCGAATCGATAGCCGTGTGCTGATCCCACCAACCGGCGTGCCCCGTTCCATCGTCGTGCAGCCATTCATCGCTATAGGGCAGCGTCCATACCTGGTTATCCGCGCTGACACCGGATTTAAGAAGGATCATCCTCGAAGGATCTGCCTGGCGCATTTTGTTCAGGGCGTAAAAGATGCGCGGGTTGTTCAGATCGGGGCTGGTTTCATTCTGTAATGTCCAGACGCTGACGCACGGGTGAGACCGGAAGGCCCGGATCATCGCCAGTTCCTTGTCGAGCTGGTAGCGATTGAGGAAATCGAGCTGCGCCCCCTTTCCGGTGGTGTCGGTCGGGACCGTGGGCCCGGGTGCATCGGCCACCGCGTCCTGGAAGGTGAAAAGCCCGCCCCCAGCCTCGCAATAGCGCAGCAGTCCCGCGCGATCAAAGGCATCCAGCACCACGGCCTTAGGCATGTGCCGGTGGTTTTGAATCGAATCCAGGCCCAGCGCCCTCACCGCCGCCACTTCCCGCTGCGCCGCCGCCCCGTCTGGAAATATCCCGTTGGGCGCCCAGAAACCCCAGGAAATCGACGAGCGCGGCACGATATGTCGGCTGTTGAGATAAAGCTTCGCGTCGGTGCCGAGGCCCTTGCCCGCCAGCCACCGAAAACCAAATGTCGTGCCGCGATCCGAATGCGCGACCGACGGCAGACTTGCCGACGCCTCATAAAGATTCGGCTGGTTGATATCCCACAACTGGGCGCTCGCCAAGGTTGCGTCGGTCGCGGCAGTCACTGTTCCGCCCGCCGGCACGTGAACAACTTCGCTGCGCTGATAATAAACCGTCCCGTCCCGCGTGATCGTAAAATTGATCGGCCCATCATATGCCGGGCCGCTCGAACCAATTTCCGCCTGCAGGCGAACCGATCGTAAATCGGGCTTGTTGAAGACCGCCAAATCGCTCACGCTCACTCGCCCACGTAGCTGCATCTCGACGCCGCCCGCGAGCCCCCCGAATGCGTGTGTCGCAGGAAGCGTGTATTTTCCCCACTTGAACGAAAGAAAATCCATCCAATCCAGCCTACCGCCGGGATTCGTGACGCGCACGGCCAGCAGATTGGGCCCGGCTGGATTGATGGCATCCGTGCCGTCCGCAATAAACGGCGCCTCGGAGATAATGCTGTACCCCACGAGCTTCCCATTGACGTACACCTCGCTGCGCAGCCGCCCGGCGGGAAAATAAAAAATCAACCGCTCTCCCGGTCCCAACGCCGGCGGCGTGAAAGGCCGATACCACCACGACACGCCCAGATAATTCCCCTCCGCTGCGACGATGTCCGCCGGCTTAGTCGAACTCGCCGTGCGTGCGGGCGCCTTCCCGAAGTAATATTCCTCCACCGTCGCCGGCAGCGATACACCGATGCCCGCGCCGTCATTCAGCGCCGACCATCCGCCCGTCGGTGGATTCACCGGCATTCTCTGCAGATCGACATCCTCCGGCAGGTAGATCGCGTCATCCCTCCAGGGCGCCTTTGGATCCAGCCACAATCGCCATCCCTGATCGAGATTTGAGAGGCCGGAGACCGCCGCCTGCGCGGCCGACAAGAAGATGAATTGAAGAAGGATACTGATTAAAGAAATGGATTTGGGGATGTTCATGTAAACTCTTTCCTGAAAGATGCGGCCCACCCGATGGAGGTGCGCCTTATTAATTTGCTCGCTCGCCGTGATCGGAAGTTTTTTTGTTCTGTCCAAGGGGGACGCCAACAAGGTCGGGACAAGGTTCTCAATTCGCCGCCAGCACGCTTGTTCCCGACCGAGTGCCAAATTGAAAAAGAACGCCACACGGATCCAATTTCACGATTGTACCGACAGAAAACGCTTGCTGCAAACAAGATTCATGCTATATTGGTCCCAGGAGTGGAGCAATGTGCCGGCGGACGGCGCTATCTGTGTGTCATTGGGTTCTGGCGGAGTTCACCATCCGATCATCGCGGATGCACATACGCAACGGACGGGCGATGCAGACTCATAAAGCGTGGTGCTTCATGGCAGCCATCATCGTTGCGGCGGCAACGATATGCGCCCCGACGAAATCAGTCGTCGCTGACAAGACAGTGGGCATCGAGTTTTCACACCCGGACCGCGTTCGGTACGACAACCGCAGCCTCATCATCGATGGCAAGCCAGTCTTCATTTATTCGGGCTCGATGCACTACTTCCGCTGCCCGCGCGAGCTTTGGAAGGACCGCCTGCAGAAGCTGAAAGATGCCGGATTGAACTGTGTGGAAACGTATCTGGCGTGGAACCTGCATGAGCCCGATGAGCCCGCAAACCCTGACGACTTTTCCAGGCTCCGCGGCATGGAGCAGATCGGCGATTTCATCCAGACGGCAAGAGATCTGGGGCTGTACGTCATCATTCGTCCCGGCCCGTACATCTGTGGCGAGACCGATCGTGGAGGTTTGCCCGGATGGCTGATGAAATACCAACCGGACGGATTGCGCCTCGGACGGTTTCTTCGCGGCAATTCTCCCGAAATGCTGGCGTGGGACCGGCATTGGATCACCGCGGCCGCCAAGGTCGTCACCCCGCATCTGATCACAAACGTGCCCAAGGGCTCCACCGGCGTGATTATGTGGCAACTGGAGAACGAGTACGACTGGAACGGCGCCGGGATCCCTTCAGACGTGCGCACAGACGTCCTGCGTGCGCTTGCTCACGCGTCCCTGGACGGCGGCATCGATGTACCCCTGTTTACTTGCGAGACGATGGACCCGGCCTTCCGCGAGGATCCGTTCCTCCGTTCGCACGTGTTTAACACGGTAAACAAGTACCCCAACTATGACATGGAGCCGCTGATCAAAGGGATTGAAGATTGTGCCCAATACCAGCCGGAGAAATTCCGCGCCGTGACCGAACTGCAGGGAGGATGGTTTTCCCAGGTTGGGGGCGGGCTCGGCGAAGGTCACAACGCGGCACAAATCACGCAGTTGACGCTGACCGCCATCGAACGCGGTTGCACGTCGATCAACTATTACATGTTCTACGGCGGGTCCAACTTCGGCTACGTTGCCGCCCCCACGATCACGCAGACCTATGGCTACAACGCGCCTTTGCGCGAATGGGGCGGCGAAGGAGACCGCTATTTCGCCGTCAAGGTCATCGGCCGGATGCTCGAGGAGCACGGCGATCAGTTGATCCATTCCAATCCGGTCGAATTGACAATCGAAGGCGACCACAAGGACGTCAGCATCTATCTGCGGCGGTCGGATGATGGATCCCAGTTCTTCTTCGTGCGCAACTCGCAACAAAGCGAAGCACGATCGGCAACCGTGAAGGTGCGTCCGAAAGACGGACTGGAACAGAGCCTGAGCTACCACCTGGGCGATTTCGGGGCCAAGGTGCTCTATGTCCCGCCTGGCGCAGGCGATTTGGCCAGCGGCGAATGGCTGCCAAAACCCGTTGAGCGTCTTGCCGTCACGCAAACCACGCCCGCGGCGGTGCCGGTGCGCGTCGCTTCCATTGCCGGCGAAGAGCCCGCGGACGATTGGCGGGACGTACCGCCGGGAAGACATCTGGATTCCGCCGGAATCTTCGACCAAAGATACGTGCATTATCGCGTGAACTTCAATCTCTCCGCCGACGATCTTGAGCACCCGTTGGCGCTGTTCATACGCTCGGATGGGGGTGGAGATTGCCTGACAGTGCGCATCAATGGAACCAAAACGCTCTGCTCAAAGGACGGCTTCATCGATCTGGACAAGCTCGTGAACGAGGGAAACAACACGGCGGAGATCCTGTTCGAAAACCTGGGCTGTCCGAACTTTGGGTCCGTCGTTGAACAGAGGCAGGGGATCACACAAGTCAGCCTCGTTCCTCAGGGGGCGCGAACGCGCGCGGTCGAGGGCTGGCGGATGAAGGTGGTGACGGGCAACCCGGCGGATTCGCCGGAAGTTCGGGCGGATTTCGACGATCATGACTGGCCAACGGTCGTTCTGACCGAGCCGGCTGCCCAGACGCCCGCGGGCTTGAACGGCGTCTATCGCGCGACGCTGGCGATTTCAAAAGAACGGCTCGCGGAGGGAGTTGCTCTCACGTTCGGAACGATTGACGACAGTGGAACGCTCTATGTCAATGGGCTCAAAGCGGGTAGCGCCGACGACTGGTCGCATCCCTGGACGTTTGACATCACCCGGTATCTGCATGAGGCAAACAACAGCGTCGCATTGCTTGTGCACAACGATTACGGCGATGGTGGGCCGTACAAAGGCTGCGACGTCGAACCCGTCGGGCGTGCACTGGCTAATCTGCAGGTTTCGCCCGCCACGACCGTGGCCGGGGGCGCGATCGGCGGCGATCAGCTTCGGCGCTTGCTCGTCCATTACAGGATGGAATTCCAGCTTCCGCGCATGTCATCGATGTTGCCCGTGCCTTGGAAGCTTCACCTGGACGCCGACGCCAACGCCTTTGTGACGCTGAACGGCCATCCGATGGGGCGTTATTGGGCAGTGGGGCCGCAGCGGGACATCTGGCTGCCGGAATGCTGGCTGAACTTCGGACCGAACGAGATGAACGTCGTCGAACTTCAGGCCCGGCCGACGGCCGATGCGCCGGTCGGCAAGATCATCAAACTCGCCGAGGTGCGGCCTTACGTGCAATCCACCAACGCGCCAGCCATTGCGCCATGAAGACCGCCGATGGGTAGTATCTGAAATATTTCGCGCAGCTTGGTGGAGAGGTATCCTATGAGTGTGTCATCCATTAAATTGGCGATTGTTATGGTTCTGGCGCTCGGTCTCTCTTCTGCAATTGCATTGGTGCAGAACATCTGTCTTTCTCCCCAGGATTCCCTCGAGACAGTGGTGGCCAAGGCTGCGGACGTCCGGCCGACGCCCCGGCAGATTGCATGGCAGCGCGACGAGATCTCCGCATTCATCCACTTTGGCATGAATACATTCACCGACCGTGAATGGGGTGATGGAAGAGAGAATCCCAAGCTGTTCAATCCAACGGATCTCGATGCCCACCAGTGGGTGGCAGCGGCCAAGGCCGCCGGCATCACGCGGATGATCCTCACCGCCAAGCATCACGATGGATTCTGCCTCTGGCCCAGCAAGTACACCGAGCATTGTGTCCGGAACAGCCCCTGGAAGAACGGCCATGGCGACGTCGTGGGGGAGTTTGTCGAGGCCTGTCGCGCCGAAGGCATGCATTACGGCATCTACATCTCGCCGTGGGATCGGCATGAAAAGACCTATGGGGATTCGCCCAGGTACAACCAGCACTTCCTCGACCAGCTCCGAGAAGTTCTGACAAACTATCCAGGAATCGAAGAGGTTTGGTTTGACGGCGCCTGCGGCGAAGGCCCCAATGGAAAAGTTCAGGAATATGACTGGCGTGCATACTGGAAGTTGATTCGCGAGCTTGCGCCCAACGCATGCATCACCGTTCGCGGGCCCGATGTCCGCTGGTGCGGCAACGAAGCCGGGTATACGCGCAAGAGCGAGTGGAGCGTTATCCCCATGCCCGGCGATGACCAGCCGTGGGAAATCTCCGACAAAACGCTCGCGGGCTTCATCCGCGACATCTACGGCGACGACCTTGGAAACCGCGACATGCTGATGCGCAGCCGCCAGGACCACCCGGTTCTCGCCTGGTATCCGAGCCAGGTGAACACTTCGATCCGTCCGGGCTGGTTTTATCATAAGTACGACGATGCCCGGGTCCGCTCGCTTGAGGATCTCTTGACAATTTATTACGGCTCAGTGGGAGGCAACGGGCAGTTCCTGCTGAATATCCCGCCTGACCGACGCGGCCTGTTTCACGAAAATGACGTCGCTCGTCTCAAGGAATTCGGCGACGTTCTTAAAAGGACCTTCGCTCAGAATCTCGCGGCCGGAGCCAGGCTGAGCGCTGACGTGGCCGGCGGTACGTCCGTCGGCGAACTCTCGGCGCTGCTGGACGGAAATCCAGATGCGCTCTGGACCACGACCGGTGCGCCCAAGTCGGTGGCGATCACCGCGGAGCTTCCGTCTCCGGTGCGCGCCAACTGCCTGATGCTCCAGGAGCACATTGCCTCGGGACAGCGGGTGGAAGCGTTCGATGTGGAGGTGTTCGCCGACGGCCAGTGGCGCCTTGCGACGAGCAGCACCGTGATTGGTTACAAGCGACTGGT